>CAXAVQ010000049.1:0-11477 GCA_963971985.1 uncultured bacterium | reverse complement strand
CACTCCGGCGGATTCCGATGGTGCTTCGGCGCATCGACCGCTCCGGCGCGCGCCGCGTGGGCTCGCCGGGGCCAAGGGTGAGGGGCGCGTGTGTTTCGCGCTCCGCGTTGCCCGACCCGACCGAACCGGGGATACTCGCCTGCCATGAGCCACGATGCCTCCGACAACCTGCGCGCCTTCGTCGATCGCTGGAAGAACTCCGGCCTCACCGAGCGTGCCTCCGCCCAGGCCCACTTCATCGATCTCTGTCGCCTGCTCGATGTCCCCGCGCCCACCGACCAGCGCGAGACCGACTCCACCTACGGCTTCGAAGCGCGCACCGAGCTCGCCGGGTCCGCGGCGTTCGCCAAGGCCCGCAAGGCAGGTGCCGACGAGGCCTCCCAGCGCCACCTGTTCTCCGTCGTCACCGGCTCCAAGCGATCCGGCGGCTTCTGCGACGTATGGAAGCAGGACCACTTCTGCTGGGAGTACAAGCGCCCCGGCAAGTACTCCAACCTCGACGCCGTCTTCGCCCAGCTCAACTTCTATCGCAACGACCTCGGCAACCCGCCGCTGCTGGTCGCCTGCGACATCGACACCATCGAGATCCGCACGAACTTCACCGGCTTCGTGCCCAGGCGCTACACCATCCGCATCGACGACCTGCTCACGCCCTCCGAAGACTGGAAGAAGCAGGACTCGCGCAGCCCGATGCAGGTGCTGCGGCTGGTCTTCGAGAACCCCGACGCCCTCAAGCCGCGCGAGCGCGTGGACACCGTCACCGAGGAACTGGCCAGAACCATCGGCGAGCTCGCCCGGTCGCTGCGCGAGGCCGACCACGACCCGGAAGCCGTCGCCCACTTCCTCATGCAGCTCGTCTTCTGCTTCTTCGCCGAAGACGCGGGCCTGCTTCCCAAAGACCTGATGACCCGGCTGATCGGGGACTCGATCGAGAAGACCGGCTCGTTCATGCCGCGCGTGCGCGACCTGTTCGCGAAGATGGCCACCGGCGGCTGGTTCGGCGAGCACGAGATCAAGCACTTCAACGGCGGGCTGTTCGTCGACGGCGAGTCCGTCCCCGAGGGGCTGTCCATCGGCGGCGCCTGGCTGGGCAAACTCAAGCTCGTCGGCAACTCCGACTGGGCCAACGTCGAGCCCTCGATCTTCGGCACGCTGTTCGAGCGATCCCTCGACCCCGACAAGCGCTCACAGATCGGCGCGCACTACACCAGCCGCGAAGACATCATGCTCGTCATCGAGCCGGTCATCCTCCGCCCGCTCCGGCGCGAGTGGGTCGAGACCCAGGAAACCGTGACGAAGGAACTCGCCAAGCGCGCCAAGGTGAAAACCGAGAAGGCGAAGGGCGCGGCGAACGACCGCATCCGCGAGGCCATCGACGCGTTCCACACCCGCCTGTGGTCCGTCACCGTGCTCGACCCGGCCTGCGGCAGCGGGAACTTCCTCTACGTCGCGCTGCAGTCGCTGCTCGACCTCGAGCTGGAAGTGCGCACCTTCGCGGCCCGCGAGGAGATCAACCAGCCCGTCCAGCCGCGCGTCGGCCCGCACCAGGTCAAGGGCATCGAGATCAACACCTACGCCGCCGAACTCGCGCGCATCGTCATCTGGATCGGCTACCTGCAGTGGCACCGCCAGCACGGCGATGTGCTCGGGCGCACGCCGATCCTCGAACGCCTCGACGCGATCGAGAACCGCGACGCCATCCTCGCGTGGGTTGATGAGGACGGCGAGGAGATCCCGGTCTGGCGCGAGGGCGCGACGTGCAAGGGGCAGGCGTGGTGGCCGCAGACGGATTTTATTGTGGGGAATCCGCCGTTTCTGGGAACCAAGATGCTCCGAGGTGGCCTCGGCGATGAATATGTCGAGCATCTTTTCGCTCAGTACAAATCGCGAATCCCAAATTTCTCTGACCTCTGCTGCTATTGGTTCGAACTCGCGAACGCGAAACTCGAAATCGAGCCAGAAGTCCGGTCGGGCCTCCTCGCAACACAGGGAATTCGCGGCAAGGACAATCGGAAGGTTCTCGAACGGATCAAGGCAAAGCATGTCATCTTCGAAGCATGGTCCGATCGCGAATGGATTCTCGACGGTGCAGCCGTGCATGTGTCGATCGTTTGCTTTACTGGCTCTGAGGAGCATTTCCGACTCGATGGCCAGTCCGTCGCAGAGATCAACGCCAATCTGAGCTCTGGGGTGAATCTCGGTACAGCCGTTCGGCTTGACCAGAACAGCGCGATCGGTTTTGTGGCGGGAGTGAAAGCTGGAAGTTTCGACGTGCCGCGCGAGGAGGCACGGAACTGGCTGGCGCAACCAAACTCCAACGGAAGATCAAATCTCGAAGTCCTATCGCCTTGGATGAACGGCCTTGATCTGACGAGGAAGTGCAGGGGGGTCTGGATCGTCGACTTCGGCTCGTCCATGCCCGAATCGGAAGCCGCCGGCTTTGACGGTCCGTTCCATCATGTGCGAAGCCACGTCAAACCAAAGCGCGACTTAGTGAAGCGAAAGAAGTACCGCGAGTACTGGTGGCTCCACGCGGAACCCTGCCAAGCCATGCGCGATGCGATTGCCGGACACGGCCGATTCATGGCAACCGCAGTCCTGACCAAACACAGATTGTTTGGTTGGGTAGATGGTGCTGTTCTTCCCGATCACCAACTGATCGCCTTCGCCCGCTCCGACGACTACTTCTTCGGTGTCCTGCACAGCTCCATCCACGAACTCTGGGCACGTCGTCAGGGCACGCAGCTCCGCGAGGCCGAATCGGGCTTCCGCTACACGCCCACCACCTGCTTCGAGACCTTCCCCCTGCCGTGGTCGCCCGGTTCCGAGCCGTCGGGCGATTTGTTGCATGAGGCCATCTCGACCGGCGCGGCGGAACTCGATGCCCAGCGCGAGCGCTGGCTCAACCCGCCCGAGTGGGTCAAGCCCATCGAGGAGAAGATCGACCGCTTCGACTCGTTCGACGATGTCGCCGAGGTCTCCGGCGAGGAGGCGCGCCGCCTGATCCGCCAGTCCGCCATCGACGCGGCGTGCGCCGCCGACAAGCGCCTCAAGAAACGCACCCTCACCAACCTCTACAACGAACGCCCCGCCTGGCTCGCCATGGCCCACGAGAAACTCGATCGCGCGGTCATCGCGGCGTATGCGAGCGTGGACCCCGCCGGCGACTGGGACCCGGACTGGGCCGCGGTGTTCAAGGCCACCGGCGCGGGCCAGCCGACGAGCGATGAGGGGGAGGGCGCGAAGCGGGAGGAAGTCGAACAGAAGATCCTCGCCAACCTGCTGCGGATGAATCAGGAGCGGGGGTGAGTGAGGAGAGGGGAGAGAGGAGAAGGGGGAGTAGAAGCCGGGCATGATGCCCGGCCCACTAGAGGAAGTAGAAGGAGGAAGACACGGGTTGCCCTTTGGGTCAACCCATGGCACCCGGCCCCTTACTCCGGCCAGGGGCCGTCTTTGGTGATGTTGAGGAGCGAGCCGTTTTCGAAGCGGTAGAGGCCTCCGGAGCAGCCGAGCCAGAGGCGGTTGTCGGTGTCGAGGTAGATGCTCTGGACGTGGCTGCGGCTGAGGCCGCTGGTGTGGGTGTAGGTGGTGAAGGACTCGCCGTCGTAGCGGACGAGACCGGTGCCGAGGACGGCGATCCAGAGGTCGCCCGCGCCGTCTTCGGCGAAGGTCCAGACCCAGCCTTCGGGCACGCCGTCTTCGATGCTGTAGGTGTGGAAGGCGGCGGCGTCGTAGCGGGTGAGGCCGGTGGTGGTGCCGAACCAGGTGTCGCCGCGCCGGTCGCGGTAGATGCTGCGGATGTTGTTGCCGGCGAGGCCGTCGGAGGTGGTGTAGGTGGTGAAGGATTGGCCGTCGTACTTGCGGAGGCCCTCGCCGTCGGTGGCGAACCAGAGGTGGCCTTCGGGGTCTTCATGGATGGCCCAGACGAGCGTCGGCGCGAAGCGGGGCTGGGGGTTCTCGACGGTAGCGCGTGGGATGTCGAAGGGGACAAAGCGGGTGCCGTCGAAGCGGGCGACGCCTTGGACGGTGCTGGCCCAGACGGTGTCGGTGCTGTCGATGAAGATGGACCAGCCGTCGGTGTCGCGCAGGCCGTGGGCATCGGTGTAGTTGGTGAAGGCGCCGTCGGAGTAGCGGGTGACACCTGCGTTGGTGACGAACCAGACGGAGCCGGCCTTGTCCTGGGCGATGCCTCGCACGGCGGTGCCGGCGAAGCCCTGCTCGGGGCCGAAGTAGGCGAGGGAGGTGCCGTCGTAGCGGGCGACGCCGTCGCCGTTGGTGCCGAACCAGTAGTGGCCCTCGCGGTCCTGGAAGACTTCGCGGATGTAGGCGCTGACCTGCTGGCCGTCCTCGTTGAGCGAGCGGTCTTCGAGGGCCTGGAACGCGTCGGCGCTGGGGATGGCGAACAGCAGGAGCGCGAGGAGGAGGGTGCGGGGCATGGGTAGGGATACCGGCTTGCGGGGGGACGGATGCCGGTAAGAGAGAGTAGAGACGGGCAAGATGCCCGTCCCACTAGGGGAAGTAGAAGAAGAGGTACCCGAAGCTTGCGCTTCGGGCTCTTGTTTGATCAATCGATGGAGACGAGTTCGACGGCGAAGATGAGGTCGGTGGAGGGGGGGATTTCGCCTCGTCCGTTTTCGCCGTAGCCGAGTCGCCAGGGGATTTGGGCGCGTCGGATTTCGCCGGGGCGCATGCCTTCGATGGTGTGGGCGAAGCCGCGTGGCAGGTCGGGGGTGTTCAGGGAGAAGGAGAAGTCGCGTTTGCGTGCTTCGGTGGAGTCGTAGACCTCGACGCCGGCTGCGCCGCGATCGAGCCCCGCGGCGAAGCGGATGGTCACGGTGTCTTCGAGGGTGGCACCGGGTGCTTCGGGGTCGGTCGGTGGGCGGAGGGTCACGAAGGTGAGAACGGCGGACTGGCCTTCGGTGAGTTCGACGGTGCGCGTGGTGCGCAAGAGGTCTTCGGGAGGGGGTGCGCTGGCTCGGGTTTCGATGGAGAAGGGGACGGACGACGGCGCGGGGTCGGACTCGTCGGGGTTGTCCTTGCAGGCGGAGAGTGCGCTGAGGAGCAGCGGGACGAGGGCAAGAACGAGTGGGCGCGGGCGGGTCATCGGGAGATGGTACGCGCGGGATCAGCCGGGCGGGAGTTCGCGGAGGCGCTGGACCTCGGGCCGCTCGGGAACTTCGGTCGGCACCGAGTCGACGGTGTCGTCGGGTTCGGGCTGCACGTCGCTGGGGATGATCGGGCAGATGGTGGTCGGATCGACGCGCGGCTTGCGATCGGGGTTCTCGGGTGCTGGGGCGCTGAGGATGATGCTGTTGCGATAGGCGGAGACGATGATCATGTCGTCGAGCAGGGAGACGGTGGCGGGGTCGCCCTGGAGTTCGATGCCGGCTTCGGCGAGGGCCTTGGCACCGGGCAGTGCGAAGAGGGTGAGGCGGTAGCGGTAGAAGTTCTCATCGACGGGGATGCCGTCGCGGGTGATGTGGACGAAGTGGCCTGCGCCGAACGCGGCAGGGATGACCATGGCCTCTTCGGCGGACGCGTCGGCGCCGACGGTTTCACCCTCGGCGTTGAGGATGACGACGCCGCGATCGGTGGCGACGGCGAAGTTCTGCGAGAGGTCGGTGACTTCGATGCGACCGAAGCCGCGATCGAGGCGTCCGCGGACATCGAGCGGTTCGTCGTCGATAGTGCCGGATGCGGGGTCGATCATCCAGAGGAGGTTGTCGGCGCCGCGGACGATGAACTTGCCGGCCATGGGCAGGCCGGTGCGGCTGGAGGAGAGGAACTCGGCTTCGTTGCGCCAGCGGACCATGCCTCGGTGGGCGTCGAGGGAGACGATGCCGTCTTCGAGGCCGAGGATGGCTTCGGCTTCGGGCGTGACGCGGACCCAGCGGACGGCGACGGGTTCGCGCCTGGTGTGGAGGGTGCGTCCGGTGCGTGCTTCGAGGACGTGGACGACGGCGTCGCGGTCTTCGGGTCGGTGGTTGACGTCGAACCACTGGTCGCCGACGAGGTTGGATCCGGCGACGACGATGAGGCCGGCGTTGGCGTCGATGTCGTGGACGATGTCCATGAGCTCGGTGCGGGTCCAGAGGGTGCGTCCGTCGGAAAGGTCGATGGCGAGGGCCCGCCCGCTGCGCTCGAAGAGGGTCATCATGGAGCCGTCGAAGTTGTAGGTGAGCTCGTTCATGCGGACGCGCGAGCGGAGCGGCGTCTGGACGCTGGGGATGCGCGAGATCTCGGGCTGGGCCATGGGCTCGTCGCCGAACTGGGCGCGGAAGGGCTGGGACTCCCAGACGATCTCGCCGGTGTCGAGGTCGCGGGCGCGGATAATGTGGTCCATGTTCTCGGCGCGGTCGACGACGGTGGCGAGGATGAGCCGGTCGCCGTCGATGCGCAGGGGGAGTTCCTCGCGGACGTCGCCCCAGAGCTGGACGAGGGAGTCGCCTTCTTCGGACTGGGCGAAGACGCCGATGCGCGCGTCGGTGCGGCGCATGACGATGCGGTCGGTTCGGATCTCGCGACCGGGCGATTCGAGTCTGGCGGCGACCCATCCCTCGAGCGTGGAGCCGGGGGTGATCTCTTCGCCGATGACGGGGCGTCGCTGGCGGCGCTGGGCGAGCGCGACTGCGAATTCGCGGATGCCTTCGGTGTCGAGTTCTTCGTCGTCGATCGCGATGGCGAGCGGGATGCCCTGGTCTGCGGCTCGTCGGATGCGCTGGATGGCGGAGTTGACGCGGTTGTGCTCGAGCATCATGGCGACGACGCGAGAGTAGACGGCGGCGACGCGAGGGTCGTCGGCGGGCCAGATGATTTCGGCGGCGGTGGCGGCTTCCTCGAGGGCGAAGACGGCGAGCGGGATGCGCTCGTTGGCCAGGTACGCCTCGCCGGCCTGGGTCCAAAGGTCGGGGGTCTGCTCGGCGAGGGGGAAGCGGCGGGCGATGGACTCGTAATCGGCGGGGCCCGGGTCTTCGGGGAGTTCGCGGACGGCGCGCTCGGCCTCAGAGTCGTAGAGGGCGTAGGCGTCTCGCCCGGCGGTGGCGATGAGACGGCGCATGCGCCGCGTGGCCTCGACGCCGGCGGGGACGCCGGTGCCCTCGAGTTCGACGGTGGCGCTGGCGAGCTCTTCGGACTCGAGCGTGCGCTGGTACATGTCGATGGCTTCACCGATCTGACCCGAGGTCTCGTAGTAGTCGCCTGCGGCCATCATGTACGCGACGCGCTCGGTCGGGAGTGACGCGGTCAGGGAGAGACGGTTGATGAGCTCGGCGCGGGTATCGTCGGTGAGGCGGGCCATGACGGCGCGTTCGGCGCGCTGGGGGCTGATCATCTCGAGGATGACGTGAAAGAGGCGGGTGCGGGCGCCGTCGTGATCTTCGGAGAGGGGGTCGGAGCCGAGGGCGCGGAGGGCGTGGTCGACGGCGGGGAGGATGGCCTCGCCCTGATCGGCCTGGTAGGAGAGTTCGGCGAAGGTGATGGCGGGGTCGGGGTCGGTGGGGTCCTGCTCCATTGCCTGGCTGAGGTAACGCTCGGCGACGGACCAGAGTGAGTAGCTGTGGACGGCGTGATCATCGGCGACGACGAGCTGGCCGTCGACGGCGGCAACCTGCCCGGGGTTCTCAAGGCGTATGTCGACGAGCGCGTAGGGCTGTTCGCCCTTCGCCGCGTCGTAGGCGGCGGCGACGTCGACGACGGTGACACCGCTGTCGGTGGGGACGATGAGTTTGTCGCCGGCGGCGACGACGCGTCCGCGGATGCCGCGGGGGTTGGAGGCGAAGATGGGAACGGGCCTGGTCTGCGACTGCGTCGCGAAGCGTTCGTCGCTGTCGATGGCGCGGTAGATGTCGGGGTCGTAGGGGCGGGCGTAGATCTCGTTTTCGGAGACGCCGACGACGTGGGTGCTGCTGGAGAGCAGGTAGGCGGGGCTGCCCCAGAGCGATGCCGGTGTGGACTGGAGGGTTTCGCCGGTCATAGCGTCGAGCGCGTAGATGCGATCGGCGCCGGGTGAGACGGTGAACACTGCGCCGGAGTGGAGGACGGGGCGGTTGTTCATCCAGGGTTGGGCGGCGAGGCCGCCGTACATGCCGTCGGTGCCGAAGCGTCGGATCCAGCGGGTTCGACCTGAGACGGATTCGATGGCGGTGGTGACGCCGAGGGTGTCGGTGCGATAGACGAGGCCGTTGCCGGCGGTGCCGGCGTCGACGGCGGGGACGTTCCAGCCGTAGGGCTGGACGCCGATGGAGGCGGCGGGTCGCGTCCAGAGCAGTTCCCCGGTGCGCAGGTCGAGGCCGAAGACGGTGGTGGATATGACGCGCTGTTCGCGCGAGTGGCGCACCGCGTTGAGCACGATGACGCCCTGGTCGATGGATGGGCGTCCTCGGATGGCGGAGGTAGCGAGTTCGGGGACGTTGAGTTGTGCGAGCGAGGTGCCCCAGAGCTGCTGGCCGGTGCGGGCGTCGAGGGCGATGACGTAGCGCTCGGGTGCGCTGCGTCCGCTCATGGAGAGGCCGGTGACGGCGATGACGGTGTCGTCGACGACCTGCACGCTGGAGAGGTCATCGACGCCGTAGGCGGTGCCCATGGCCTCGGAGACGATGGGCGCCTCGACGCGGACGCGCCAGTTGAGCTTGAGGGTGAAGCGGTTCCATGAGGAGATGCTGACCGAGTCGTTGACGATGACCGAGTCGCGGTAGATGGTCGGGAGGGCGTGAAGGACGAGGGCGTCGGGGGGGAGTCGCCGGCTGGCGTTGCGGGAGGTGAGGTTGTCGAGCAGATCGTTCGGTTCGCCGAGGCGGTCGCTGGCGAGAGGACGGGAGAGCATGCCTTCGAGTTCGCCGGCGGGCGCAGTGGCGAATGCGCTGCGGGTGAGTGCGTCGGCGGGCGGTTCGATCGGCTCCGTCGGGGGCGGGTCGACGCCGAGCGCGGAGGACCATGATGTGATGGTGGATTCGGCACGCCGCGCGAGGGCGCGGTCGGCGGGGTTGTCTCCGAAATAGCGGTCGCTGGTGGCGAGGAGTTGGAGCGCGGCGCGGGCGCGGTCACCGGTGCGATCGGGGTGGCGGCCGATCTGGAGGAGGGTGAGCGCGGCGGCCTGGAACTTCGCATCTTCGAGTTGGCGCTGAGCGAGGCGGAGCGCGGTGTCGCAGCCGGCGGTGGTGAGCAGGTAGAGGCGCTCGACGCGCTCGAGGTCGCCGGTGCGCAGCAGCGCTTCGGCCTGCGGGTTCTGCAGGGTGCGGTAGCGCTCGAGCATGGCAGCGTCGTTCAGGAGCAGGTCGTGGATGCGCTGGCGCACGCTGATGAAAATGTCGGGGCGCTCGGACTCGGTGACCGAGCCGGAGAACTGGTTGAGGGTGCGCTGGAGGACGTCGATGGCTTCGCTGATGTTCCCGACGGAAGCGAGTTCGCGTGCGCGGGAGATGGCGGTTTCGGCGCTGGGCGCATCGTCCACATAAATGGGTGTGTCGGTCTGACCGAAAGCGGTCTGCGGCGCGAGCCCGAGAACCGCGCCGAGGAGCAGTATCGGGACGGCCCGATAGAAACCCCTCGCGCGACGATGCAACAGACCGACGCCCCGGTTCGTATAGGTCTGTCGGTTTGCTGGCTCGCGTCGGTGGGGCATATGCGGTTCTCCGTGTCTGTTTTGTATGTCGGCGATCCGGGCCCGGCGGCTGATTCGGCCTCTGAAATCGGCCGATACCACGGATTGCCCACCCGGCCGGGCGAAGTTCTGGCCGGGACGAGGAACGAGCATGAGCACGATCCACGCCAACCCGACGATCGGCGACCTCGCTTCGCGATCGTTGCCGGTGCGTCTGGCCCGGCGGCTGGACTGCCCGGCGCTGCGTTCGCGGGCCCGTCGGATCAATCTGGCGCTGCTCTCGGTGGTGCTCATGGGCCTCGCTGACCTTGCTTATACGCTTACGTACATGCGGAGTTCGGGCATGGTCGAGGCGAACCCGATCGCGCGGAAGATGGTCGAGATCGGTTCGACGCAGCAACTCGTGATGTACAAGCTTCTGACGCTGGCGATCTGCTGCGGCGCGATCTATTTCTGCCGGCGGACGAAGCAGGCTGAGTTCGGGGCGTGGATCTGCTGCCTGGTGATGCTGGTGCTGACGGTGCACTGGGTGAACTACAACGAGGCGGTGGAGGACATGACCAACGAGTTCGCCCTGATGGCGGAGTTCGCGAACATGCCCGAGACCGCTTCGATCGCCTCGCAGTTTGTGATCATCGACTGATCAACTTGTTCGACGCCAGACGCACGGCGAGCTTCAGCGATTCCTTCATCGAGCCGCAGTCGGCGAGGTTCTTCCCCGCGATGTCGTAGGCGGTGCCGTGGTCGGGGCTCGTGCGCCAGACGGGCAGGCCGGTGGTCACGTTTACGGCGGAATCGAAGGCGAGCAGTTTCACCGGGATCAGTCCCTGGTCGTGGTACATCGCCACGACCATGTCATATTTCCCCTTGATCGCGGCGTTGAAAACGGTGTCGCCGGGGAACGGGCCCTCGACCGTGACGCCGTTGCGCAGGGCGTGGGCGATGGCCGGGGCGATGATGCGCTTCTCCTCGTCGCCGAGCAGGCCCTCTTCGCCGGCGTGGGGGTTGAGCCCGGCGACGGCGATGCGCGGGCGCTCGATGCCGAGGGCGCGGCAGGCCTCCGCGCCGAGATCGATGGTGTCGTGGACGCGCCCGATGGTGAGGTCGTTGACGATGCGCGTGAGCGGGACGTGGGCGGTGACGAGGATGACGCGCAGGTTCGGGGCGACGAACATCATGCGGCTGCGCCTCGCGCCGAAGCGCTCGGCGAGCAGTTCGGTGTGCCCGGGCCAGCGGCTGTGCCCCGCGAGGACCCAAGCGTGCTTGCTGATGGGAGCCGTGACCACGGCGTCGGCCTTCGGGTGCGACGGCAGTTCGCCCTTCGCCCCGGCGATGGCGTCGTCCACGAAGCGGAACGAGAGGGCACCGGAGGCCTTGGTGGCCTTGCGCTCGTCGTCGGACCAGGCGAGGCGCGAGGCGGTCTCGTCGTGGTCGATCAGGACGACGTCGTGCGAGGCGGCGGTTTCGAGCAGGGGCGAACCGGCCCTGACCCTCCACCAGAACGGGGGAATACCCGCGTCGTCGGCGGCGGTATGCATGGGGGCGGACAGGCCGTGGACGATGAAGCGGGCCGATTGCCGGAGTTCGGCGTCGGCGAGGGCTTTCACGAGGACCTCCGGCCCGATGCCGCCGGGGTCGCCCATGGAGACGGCGATGGTCGGTCGCGGGTTGGGGGCGGGCTCGGGCATGGCGGCAACTGTACGCGCCGGGGCGGGTTTGCGACTATCTGTGGGCGAATTCGTGAAACCGGGCGGGGCGGAATCCTAAGGAACACCCGGGGCGTCGATCGCGATGTCCCGGGAGGAGCGTATGGCGACGATGGCACAGGAACGGACGACCCCCTATCGCGATGAGGACCGCGAGTACCGCTGGCACGGGC
>CAXAVQ010000048.1:0-11623 GCA_963971985.1 uncultured bacterium | reverse complement strand
CTCCGGACGACCTCACCGGAGACGCGACGCTTGTCGATGATCGCGAACTCCGCGCCGAGCATCTCGGCGTAGGCGTTGCCCATCTTCACGTTGCCGACGTCGGGGCTGACGACGACGAGGTTCTTCGTGTACGACGGGCGGCTCTGGAAGTAGTCGAGGAAGATCGGCGAACTGGCCAGGTGGTCCACCGGGATGTCGAAGAAGCCCTGGATCTGCGCGGCGTGCAGGTCGATCGTGAGCACCCGGTTGAAGCCGGCCTCGACGATCAGGTTGGCGATCAGCTTCGCGGTGATCGGGGTGCGCCCGGCTTCCTTGCGGTCCTGGCGGGCGTAGCCGAAGTACGGGATCACCGCGGTGATGCGCCGAGCCGAGGCGCGACGCAGGCAGTCCGCGAAGATCAAGAGCTCCATGATGTTCTCGTTCACCGGATCGCAGGTGGAGAGCACCACGAAACAGTCGCGCCCTCGCACGTCTTCTTCCGTGCGGACGATGATCTCGCCGTCGGGGAAGATGTCGGTGCGGGCCTGGCCGAAGGGCATGTCGAGGTGCTCGCAGACCTTCTCGGCCAGCGTGATCTGGTGGCGCCCCGCGAAGACCTTGACTCCGAACGCGTCGTTCCACGCCATGTCAGCGTCCCTCCGAACCGGCGGTTTCGAGGCGCTCGCGCATGATGCGATCCACCTCGGCGAGCTGCTCGGGTGTGTTGATCGAGAGCACATCCGCCGGCGGCACCGCTTCGATGACCTCGACGCGCTCGCCCGATTCGAGCAGCAGTGACGGCACGTCGGTGATGTAGTACTCTCCGCTGACCGGGTTCCGCTCGACGCGTTTGAGGGCGTCGAACATGGCCTTGCAGTCGAACAGGTAGTAACTCGGGTTGATCTCGTTGATCTTCAGTTGCTCGGGCGTCGCGTTCTTCTGCTCGACGATGCCGACGAAAGCCCCGTCGGCGTCGCGGACGATGCGCCCGTAGCCGGTCGGATCGTCGATGCGCGAGGTCGCCATGGTGGCGACGGCGCCGGTGGACTCCTGGCGCTCGCGGATCTGCGCCAGCGTGTCGGCGCGGATGAGCGGGCCGTCGCCGGCGAGGACCAGAACGCCGTGGCCTGGCTCCGAGCGCTCTGCTTCGAAGCAGGGTTCGGCCTCGATGACCGCGTGACCGGTGCCGAGCTGTTCGTTCTGCACCGCGAACTCGACGGTGGCCGGGGCGATCTCGCTTTGGATATCAGCGAGGGCCTCGCGGACAACGTCCTGCTGGTAGCCGACGACCACCACGATGCGTGTGCACCCCGCCTGTGCGCAGGCACGGACCACCCAGCGGACCATCGGTTCGCCGGCGACTTCGTGCGCGACCTTGGGCAGGTCCGACTGCATACGGGTGCCTTTTCCCGCGGCCAGGATGATTGCAGCGAATGATTTCATGGTGTGGATTGCCGTTCCCCGGCCTCTGGAGGCAGGTGGAAAGCTGGCCCGCAGGGATTCGAACCCCGACTGACTGTACCAAAAACAGCTGTGCTACCGTTACACCACGGGCCAGTGGTGATGACAAGCAGGCGTCGCCCGCTCGCGTGAACCTCCGATGTCGTGCCCGGCAGAAGCTGGGCTGGTGAACCACGTTGCGCGGTTCACCTTCGACCGACGAAGGCAGACCGCGGCTGACTCTCCCAAGAGCTGGGACCGTGCCAAGCCGCGTCGGCACGACCCTTACCCGCGCCTCGCCGGTTGATGACCGGCTCGTCACGAGAGGCTCCACTTCGTGGAGAGGGATAGTGAGTGTATCGAAACGTCGGATCATCCGCCAGCGAGCGGGCGATCGGCGTGGTCAGTCGCCGGGCTCGGATTCCGCTTCGGTGTCCGGTTCGGACTCGAGGCGGAGGGCCTCCGCGCTGATGAGTTCGTAGCAGGTCGCCAGCAGCCCGACGAGCGGGAACTTGCCCTCCTCGAACGGGCTCGGGCCGAGGCGCCGGAGCAGCGGGTAGCTGATCTCCGGCTTGCGGATGGGTATTTCGAGGTCTCGCAGCTCCGGCCCGGCATCCCAGAAGGATCCGGCGAGTGATTCCAGCGGTGCCTCGCCCTCGCCGATTTCAGACGGCGGTGTCGGGCTGAACGCCGGCACGAGTCCGGTGGTCGAACTGGTCACCGCCCGGCGCTGGCGCAGGCGTTCGAGGACCTGATCGCGGGCGATGCCACGCAGATCGAGCAGGATGAACGGATCGGCATCGACGGCCTCGGTGAGGAGCATCGCGACGCAGGCCCCGTGCTTGCAGGGCTGGGGCTCCTTGCAGTCGCAGGTGACCGTGATCGCCTCCCCCTCGGCGGGTGCCAAGGCGGCATCGTGCTGCTGGAAGACCGCGTCGATCTCCTTCGGGAACTCCCCGGAGAGCAGGCGCGCGTTCAGGAGCGGATCGGAGACGAGGGCGTCGATGACCTTTTCCCAAGTCTCGATCGAGACCGGGTCGAGGGCGATGCTGGTCTCGTAGGCCTTGAACCGGCGCCCCTGCACCTCGGCGCGGACCGCGCCGACCTCGATCTTGAACGCCCGGGTCTGGCCGCGCTGGGCGTAGTCTCGGAACGCCTCGGCCCGAACGTCTTCCGGGAAGGTCGCGTTGATCGCTCCGACAAACGGGGCCGCGAACGGTGACAGGCCTTCGGTAGGCCACGAATCGGCCCCGACCTTCAGACCTGCGCGGACGCGACGCGGGTACTCGGCCCGCTCCGGGGCGCGCCGCGTGAAGCCGGAATCCGCCGACGCCCGCTTGCCGCCGGGCCTGCGGATGTAGGCCGAGAGGTCGTCCTTGGGCTTCTCAGCCTCGGCGGCCTCTTTGCGCATGGCGGCGTACCGCTCCATGGCGCTCATGGGCTTGTCGTCACTCGGGTTGGGATCGTTCTTCGGGGGCATGGGGAATTTCGGAGCCGTCAACTGGCGGCGTCCTCATAGTCCGAGGCACTGGGCACGAACGCCGGGAGCGGCTCGTCGTAGGCGTCGGGACGGAGTTGGAGCACGTCGCGGAGCTGGGCGGTGGAAAGTTCGGTGAGCCAGTCCTCGCCGGCACCGATGATGTCCTGCGCGAGGGCGACCTTGGACTCGATCATCTGGTCGATGCGCTCTTCGAGCGTGCCGCCGACCATGAACTTGTGGACGTTGACGGTCTTCTTCTGGCCGATGCGGAACGCGCGGTCGGTGGCCTGGTTCTCGACGGCGGGGTTCCACCAGCGGTCGAAGTGGAACACGTGCGACGCGGCGGTGAGGTTCAGGCCCACGCCGCCGGCCTTGAGCGACAGGAGGAAGATCGGGGCCGAGCCGTCGGCCTTCTGGAAGCGCTCGACCATCTTCTCGCGCTGCTTCTGCGGCACGCCGCCGTGCAGGAACAGCACATCGCGGTCGAAGGTGTGGCGGATCATCGCGCTGAGCAGATGGCCCATCTGGCGGAACTGCGTGAACACGAGGGCCTGGTCGCCACCGGAGATGACCTCGTCGACCATCTCGAGCAGGCGGATGCACTTGCCGGACCGCGAGGCCTGCGGGACACCCTCGGCGAGCGTGATCTCGTCGTCGTCGGTTTCCTTGAGCAGCAGTGTCGGGTGGTTGCAGATCTGCTTGAGGCGGATGAGCGTGGTGAGCACGATGCCGCGACGCCGGATGCCTTCTGCGCGCTCGACCTCGCCGAGCATCTCCTTGACCGTGGCCTCGTACATCTGTGCCTGCTCGGTCGTGAGGCGGCAGAACTCCTTGGATTCCAACTTCTCGGGCAGGTCGGAGATGACCGTCGGATCGGTCTTGAGACGGCGCAGGATGAACGGCTGCACGAGCTGGCGGAGCTGCTGGGCCCGCTGCTTGTCGCGATAGCGTTCGACCGGGATGGAGAACGTGCGTCGGAATTCGCCGGGCGTGCCGAGGAAGCCGGGGTTGCAGAAGTCGATGATCGACCAGAGTTCGCTCAGACGGTTTTCGAGGGGCGTACCGGTGAGGGCGATGCGGCGCGGGGCGTCGAGCTGGCGCACCGCCTGCGACTGCTTCGCCGAGGGATTCTTGATGTTCTGGGCTTCGTCGAGCACCACGCGGTGCCAGTGGACCTGGCTGAGCATCTCGCGATCGCGGTGCGCGAGCGCGTAGGTCGTGATCGTGACGTCGTGCTCGTTGGCGGCCTTGACGAAGTCGTCGCCGGTCTCACGATCCGAGCCGTGATGGATCATCAGCCGAAGCGAGGGCGCGAACTTGCGCGCCTCGCGCATCCAGTTGCCGACGATCGACATCGGCACGACCAGCAGCGTCGGCCCGACGGGGTCTTCCTTGAGCCCGGCTTCGATGGCGGCCTTGTGCTGGTTGCGCTCGAGCACGAGCAGCGCGATGAGCTGAATCGTCTTGCCGAGACCCATGTCGTCGGCGAGACACGGTCCGAGGCCCATCTGGTCGAGGAACGCCAGCCAGGACAGGCCCTTCCGCTGGTAGGGTCGCAGTTCGCCCTTGAAGCCCTCGGGGACATCGACCATCGTCATGGAGCGGTTCTCCATGTCGCTGAGCAGCGTCGCCGCCCAGCCGGTCGCGTCGATGCCGAGGATCGGCAGGCCGGCCTGCGACATCCCGCCGCCGAAAGCCATGCGCAGCGCATCGCCGATCTTCATCTGCCCGCCGGGGTTGGCGTGGATGAACTCGACGGCGGCTTTCACATCTTCCGGGCGGACCTCGACCCACTGCCCGTTGATGCGTACGAGCGGCGACTTCTGGTTCGCGAGGTTTTCGAACTCCTTGAGCGTCAGCGGGTTGTCGCCGATGGCAAGGTTCCACTCGTACGAGACGAGCGCGTTCAGACCAAGACGCGCCGCCCCCACCGCTCCGGGCGTGCCGCTGGCGCTGCCATCCGGGTCGAGTTCCGGGGACTGGATCGACAGGCGACCGCCGATCCGCGCTGCGGGCGTGTCCCACCAGAGCGGGCGTTCGACGCCGAAGCCCTGCTCCTCAAGCAGCGGCGCGACCTCGCGCAGGAACTCGTAGGCCTTGGTCGTGGGCAGATCGATGATGGTCGGCTCGGACTCGGCGAGCGCTGCTTCGAGGGGTTTGTACAGGCGCGCTGCCCGGGCGAGTTCGGCGAGGATGAGTTCCTTGGGGTTGTCGAGGCGCAGACCCTCGATCGTGCAGGAGTCGCCCCGGAGCACCCAGAGGTCTTCGGCTTCGAGCACGGCGTCGGGATTCTCGACCGACTGCAGAGAGAACGTGATCGACCAGAGCACTTCGTCGCCGGGCGTACCGAAGAACTGGTCGTCTGCGTTGTCGAACAGGAGCGGCTCATGGAGCGACAGACGCAGACGCCACTCGCCGGAAATGCCCCGGTCTTCGAGGCCTCCCACCCAGTGACGAACGCTGCGGAACATGCGTGCCGGGTCGCTCGGGGCGGCGTTGACATCGCCAGACTGCTCGAGCAGGCCGCGCAGCCACTCGACATGCGGGTCGCCGGGCTGAGCCCGCTTTCCGGTGAGGGAGGCGCTCAGGGACTCGTCCTCGAGCACGCGACGGGAGGCGTGGTCGACGATCGCCCCGATGAATGACGTGGTGATCGCCCATGCGCCGTGCTCCAGATCGTCGATCTGGGCGCGCGCCGAGGGAGGCATCGAGCGCAACAGCTTTGTCACGCGCTCGGCGGTCGCCTCATCGCTGAACCACGGTCGCCACGCCGCCTGCAACTGGCCGCTGTCGTCCTGCAGGAGCATCGGGACGAACCGCTGTTCCACCAGCAGCGCGACACCGAGGCGTGCGACACTGAGGAACCAGCGGGCGGAGTCACCGATGTGGACGATGCGACCCGAAGCCGGGGCGGATGCCGGGTGCGCTTCCTCGTCGAAAGCCCGGTCGTGATCGCGGACCGAGAGTTCGGAGAGCCGTTCGAGCAGGCGCGGGGCCCGGTCGGCGTCGATCGCGACCGTGGGGATCTCCCAGTCGCCGAAGGAGGCTCCCTCGACCAGTTCGCTCTGGCGCGTCGCGTGCCCGGTCCAGTGCGCGAGCTGGGGCGATTGAAAGGGGCGTCCGTCGTGCTCCGGCAGGCGTAGTTTCAGCGAAGCGACACCCGCGTTGCCCGTCGCGCCAAGCAGCGGGCTGAGCAGTTCGAGCAGGTCATCGGCCGAAACCGCCGCCGGGTGGGCGCGCTCACCGTTTCGATCGCCATCGACCGGGAGCGACGAACTCTCTGCCCACAGGTGAAGCCTGCCCTCGCTGGCGTTGGCGTGCAGGACCAGCAGGGTCTGAGAGGTTTCCGTCTTCGGGGTGATCGGCATCGGTTCCTGGCGTGGAGCCCGGATGGGGCTGGGGTGGGCGCGTGTGGAGGCCCGGCTGTTCGAATGGGAACCCTGGGATTCGAACCCAGAACCAACGGCTTAAAAGGCCGCTGCTCTACCGTTGAGCTAGATTCCCTCTTCCGACGGGGCGAAACCCGCGCGAAGAGGCAAAGTGTAACCAAACTGCTGTTGGCAGTCAGCCCGTCGGCGCGGTTCTTCTGTTCGAAACGGCGGGCCTCACGGGTACACTCAATCCATGCGTCAGCACTCGCAGCCATTCGACCCACGCGAGCCGGTGCCGGGGTGGACGGTCGAACGCCACCTCGACGCGTTCGCCACAGGGTATTTCCCGATGGCCATCAGCCACCTCGAACTCGATCTCATCGGCGGTGAGAACGGCGCGAGCGAGGACGAGTGGCTCGAGCTGGCCAGGAAGGACCCGCAGGACGTCGGCATCGACAACACCCAGCGTGAGATCGGCGAAGTGCACTGGTACATGCCCCGCTTCCGGGCGGTGCTCCCCCTGACACCCGAGGATGGGCTCCACGTCCCGAAGAAGATCAGCAAACTGCTCAGGCAGGGGCGGTTCGAGTTCCGGACGGATGGCGACTTTGCCGAGGTCGTCCGGCGCTGCTCACGCACCCGCGCGGACACCGATCGCCCATGGATCGATCGGAGAATCTTCGCGATGTACCAGCACCTGCACGCAGCCGGTCACGCCCACTCGCTCGAAGCCTGCCGGCGCGACCCGAACACCGGCGAACTCGTTCTTGTCGGTGGCTTGTACGGCCTCTCGATCGGCTCGATCTTCTTCGCCGAGTCCATGTTCCACGAACCACGCCCACGGTTGGACAGCGGAGACCCGGACCCGCTCGACGGGACAAACGCCTCGTCCTGCGCACTGATCCGGCTCTGTCGCCACCTGCAAGACTGCGGCTACACGGTCCTCGATGTCCAGATGAAAAACGACCACACGCAGCGGTTCGGTGTGCTGGAAATGCACCACCGGGCCTTCGACCGCGTGCTCGATCATGCGGTGCGCGATGAGGACCGATGGCAGCCGCTCCGAGAGGTTTGAGTCAGGCCTCGACCTGCTTCATCCGGCGCTGCCTGCTCCTCCACCACTTCCGGTCTTTCACGCGCAACTGTTTCGGCAGTGCCTGCGGATCCGGAAACCGGCCCGGCGCGGAGACCGGCTGCTCCAGCCCGGTCTTGAGCATCTCCCGAACAGAACGCACCTGCTCCTCGGTGTACCCGTCGATGCCGATCTCGACAGTCGCGGGGTCGTCGCGCCAGCGGTAGGAGCGGAACAGGCGGTCCCAGATCGACAGCACCGCAGAGAAGTTCGAATCCGTCTCCGGCTCCCACTGGGAGTGATGGATCACGTGCATGTGTGGCGTCACGATAAAGACACGCATCACGCGGTCCAACCAGACCGGCAGGCCGACATCGGCGTGGTGGAACATCGCGACCGGGAGCAGGACGAGGTTGTAGAGCAGCACGTGCTCGATCGAGACGCCCAGGATCGCGTAGACCGGGAGCGAGAGCAGGCACCGAACCGCGACCTCGCAGAAATGGAAGCGCATCGCGACAGTCGCCTCGAATTTATCCGCATTGTGATGAAGCACGTGGAACCGCCAGAGCAGCGGGACTTTGTGGGCCATCACGTGAAAGGCGTAGTGCCAGAAGTCGAGCAGGCAGAACGCCGCGATCGCCAGCAGCACCGCTCCCCACGCCCCGCTCGGCACGAGCGGTGCCACCCAGTTGATAACCCCGAAGTCCACGCGCCCGGTCCATTGCGTGACCAGCAGCGTCAGCCCGGCGAACAGGCCCGCGATGACCGCGTTCGGCACCGCCAGGAACAGATTGCGCAACCGAAGGCTCCACGGCACTCTCTGTTCGCCGTGCGGCCAGATCGATGGCACGACCGCCTCGGCGATCCACAGCACACCAAGCGCCGCGGCGGCCACCAGCGGCGTCAACAGCTCGAATTCGTCTCGCATGAGCCTCCAAATGTCATTCTGTTGTGCAACAGAATCTGTCCGTAATCGAGGCTAGGGCGCGCATTCCAGACTGTCAGGTCGAGGCCGGAAGTGGTCTCCCCGCGACGCAACCGGATTTCCCCAACGCCGACTGCGGAGACACCGGTTTCGACGCGGCGTTCTGGGTACCATGCTCGGCCCGCGCTCCCAAACTGCATCAGGCGGAGCCCCCTCAATCGCATCCGATCTGGAGAACAGGCCGCCATGGCGACCGAAGCTGGAATTGTTGGCCTCCCCAACGTGGGCAAATCGACGCTGTTCAACGCCCTGACCGCGGCGGGCGCGCTTGCCGCGAACTACCCGTTTGCGACGATCGAGCCGAACGTCGGCATCGTCAACGTGCCCGATCCCCGCCTCAAGGTGATCGCCAGTTACATCCCGCCCCAGAAGCTGATCTACGCCGCGCTGCGCCTCGTCGATATCGCCGGCATCGTCGCCGGCGCGAGCAAGGGCGAGGGCATGGGCAACAAGTTTCTCAGCCATATCCGCGAAGTCGACGCCATCTGCCACGTCGTCCGCTGCTTCGAGAAGGCCCCCGGCGGCGAGGACATCACGCACGTTTCGGGCAAGGTGGACCCGATCAGCGACATCGAGACCATCGATACCGAGTTGCTGCTGGCCGACCTCGAGACCGTCGAATCCGCCCTGCCCAAGGCCGAGCGGGCGGTCAAGGGCAAGGACCCCGAGGCGATCGTCCGGCTGGCAGTGCTCAAAAAACTGCACCCCGTGCTCGCGGAGGGTCGCCCGGCCCGCGTGCTGGTCGAGCAGAACGCTTTCGAGACCCCCGACGAGCGGCGCTCGCTGAAGAGCCTGGGCATGCTCAGCGCCAAACGCGTGCTGTACATCGCGAACGTCGACGATTCGGACGTGCGTGGCGAAGGACCGCTGGCGCAGAAGGTCCGCGAGCACGCCGCGAAGGAAGGCATGCAGGTGGTCCCGGTGTGCGCGAAAATCGAGTCGGAACTCGCCGAACTCGACGAGGCGGATCGGGACGAGATGCTCTCAGATCTTGGGCTCGACGAACCCGCGCTGCACAAGGTCGCCCGAGCGATCTACGAGTTGCTCGGCCTGCAGTCGTACTACACCGCCGGCGAGAAGGAGGTCCGCGCCTGGACCATCCCGACCGGCGCGACCGCGCCGCAGGCGGCGGGCGTGATCCACACCGACTTCCAGCGCGGCTTCATCCGCGCCGAGACCTACAGCGTGGACGACCTGGTCGAGCTCAAGAGCGAGAAGGCCATCCGCGAGGCCGGGCGCATGCGTGTCGAGGGCAAGGAATACGTCATGCGCGACGGCGACGTCGTGCACTTCCTGTTCAACACCTGAACCGCCGGATCAGCCCGGATCGACGATCGCTTCGAGTTCCACCTCGACAAGCGCGTTCGGTGCGGCGAGACCCTTGACCTCGATCATCGTCGCGACCGGGCCGATATCGCCGAAGAACTCGCGGTGCCCCCGCCCGACCTCGTCCTGATCGCGCAGGTGCAGGATGTACATCCGCGTCCGGACGACGTCTCCGCGTGAAGACCCGACCTGCTTCATCGCGCGCTCGATCTTTTCGAGAGCCGCGATCGTCTGCAGGTACGGCGAATGGGCGTGCAGGACATCGCCGTTCTCGTCAACCGCCAGCGTGCCGGCGGCGAAGACGTGATCGCCTTTGCGGACGACGCGGCTGTAGCCGACCCGCTGCTCCCAGACGCTCCCGGTCGAAACATTCCGGCGTTCCATACGTGAGTCCTCAGACCAGACGCTGCGTACGCGGGCGTTCCGGCGTCAGCAGCGGGTTTTCGATCGGCCGGCGCGAAGCGATGAACACCGCGCGGGTCAACGCCTTCTTGTTGTCCTCAGAGGTCGAGGGCGGCGCGCTGTCCCAGTCGAGCGGGAACTCCGGGTGGGCGGGCTGGGTCAGCGGGTAGTACACATGCTCGAAGTGTTCGCGCAGGCGCGCTTCGACCCACGGACGGGTCGGTCGACAGCCGTAGCCGCTGACCGCCTGCGACGCGTGGGCCTGCGTCTCCTGCACGGTGTTCAGCGCTTCTTCCTCACCGTAACTCACGCACAGCTCGACCAGCATCATCTCGCCTGCGCAGCCGGACAGGTAGCGGATCGCCTCGGTCGGGTCGGACAGGTGATAGAGAAGCCCGTAGCAGTGCACGACGTCGTACCCGGTCGGCGAGTCCGCCGGCGGGTGCTCCAGATCGATCGCTTCCAGCGTCACCCGGCCATCGCCGTCGAAGCGTTCGCGCATCACGCTGAGGTTCTCCTCGCGCGGCTCCGACGCGTGGACCGTGCAGCCGCGATCGAGATAGAACTGCGTGTGGTCGCCGATGCCCGCGCCCGGCTCGAACACCCGCTTGTTGACCAGATCGAGCCCGAGCGAGGCAAGGTGCTCCAGACGCCGGGCCGTGTGGCGCAGGTAGTGGTTCGAGTGGAACACCTCGGTCGGTGTCTTGCGATGCTTGGACTTCGTGAGCAGACCCATCGGTGCTTCCTCAGCGGCTTAGAGGCGGGTGACGTCGGCCGAGTAGTTCGGAGACTCTTTGGTGATGCGGATGTCGTGCGGGTGGCTCTCCACCATCGAGGCCGAGGTGATCCGCACGAACTGGGCGTGCTCGCGAAAGGCGTCGACCGTCTCGCAGCCGCAGTAGCCCATGGCCGAACGCAGGCCGCCGACGAGCTGGTACACGTAGTCGGACAGGCGTCCGCGATACGAGACCAACCCCTCGACACCCTCCGGCACGAACTTGATCTGGGCCAGATCACCGCGTCGGTTCGCCTCGGTGATCTTGTCGGACTGGCCGTACCGGTCGGCGGAGCCGGCGAACATGGCGCCCTCCGAGCCCATGCCCCGGTAGGTCTTGAACCGGCGCCCCTGGCTGATCACCAGTTCGCCGGGCGCCTCGTCCAGCCCCGCGAACAGCGAGCCCATCATCACCGTGCTGGCGCCCGCCGCGATCGCCTTGGCGATGTCGCCCGACTGGCGGATGCCGCCGTCGGCGATCACCGGCACGCCGGCGTCCTGGCACACGCTCACGGCGTTCATGACCGCCGTGATCTGCGGCACACCCACGCCTGTGACCACGCGCGTCGTGCAGATCGAGCCCGGCCCGATGCCGACCTTCACGGCGTCGGCCCCGGCGTCGATCAGCGCCCGCGCGGCTTCCGCCGTCGCGATGTTCCCGGCGATCACCTGCAGGTCCGGCCACTTCGCCTTCACCTGGCGGACCGTCTCGAGCACGTTTTCCGAGTGTCCGTGCGCGGTATCGATGATCACCACGTCGACCTCGGCGGCGATCAGCGCCTCCAGACGGTCG
>CAXAVQ010000047.1:0-11688 GCA_963971985.1 uncultured bacterium | reverse complement strand
TGCACCTCGTCGATAAAGCCGTCGGGGAAGAGCGGACGGATCGGGCGATCGATCATCCGCATCGTGAGGATTTCCTTCTCGTTCGGAGCGCCCTCGCGCTTGCGGAAGCCGCCGGGGAACTTACCCGCGGCGGTCAGCTTCTCGCGGTAGTCGACCTGCATGGGGAAGAAGTCGAGACCCGGACGCGGGTCCGCGCGGACGACGGTGGCGAGCACGGTCGTGCCGCCGTAGGTGGCGACGACCGCGGCGTTGGCGAGTTTCGCGACCTTGCCGGTCTCGAGGGTGAGTTTGCGACCGCCGATTTCGCGTTCGACTTTGATCTGCTTCATCTTCTGTATTGCCTTTCGGAGACGCATCGACCGCCGCTGCCTCCGTGACCGGAGGTGGAACAGATCGATCTGCCCGAATGTGCTGGTCCGCTGCCGACGCACTCGAAGAGCAGAAGGCCGGGTGCAACAGGAGCCGTGTTGCCTGCGGCCTGCTGCCGTTCAGGCGGGGCAAGGCCAGCGGATTGAAAAAAGCGACCGGCCCGATGCCGGTCGCGCTGTCTACTGCATTACTTACGCAGACCGAGTTTCTGGATCAGCGTGATGTACCGATCCCGATCGGTCTTCTTGAGGTAGCCCGAAAGGCGGTTGCGCTTCGAGACCATCGCGAGCAGCCCCCGACGCGACGAGAAGTCGTGGCGGTGCTCCTTGAGGTGCTCGGTGAGGTCGCGGATGTTCTCGGTGAGCACCGCGATCTGGACCTCCGGCGAACCGGTGTCGCCCTCGTGGGTCGCGAATTCCTTGATGATCTCTGCCTTGCGAGCGTCTGAAATAGCCATTTGTCTTGTTCAAGCCTCTGCTAGCCGCCCCCGACCCACATGCAGGGACATCGCACAGAAGGTACGAATCGGGCGCAGCAATACGTTTGGAAATCCACACGATTCCAGCCGAAAGACTAGCGATGACGGCGGTTTTTTGCAAATGAGCATGGCCGGATGATGCCCCGGATTCGCGTTGCGGCCAGCCAGCGATACCATGCCGTTCCTATGGCGACCACCACCACGACACTCTCCGGTCCACGCCCCCTCGCCGCTCGGGTCCGAGCCCTCAAGCCATCGGCGACCCTCGCGGTCGGCGCCCGGGCCAAGGAACTGAAGGCCGCCGGGGTGGATGTGCTGTCGTTCGCCGCGGGCGAGCCGGATTTCGACACGCCGGAGCCGATCAAAGAGGCGGCGAAAAAGGCCATCAGCAACGGGATGACCAAGTACGCCCCGGTTCCGGGGGATAACGATTCTCGGAGCGCGATCGCCGAAAAGCTGACGTCCGAAAACAGCATCCCCGGCGTCACCCCCGAGCACGTCGTCGTCTCAACGGGCGGCAAGCAGAGCCTCTTCAACCTGTTCATGGCCCTGCTCGACCCTCCCGGTGAGGGAACCGACGCCCGGCGGGTGATCCTGCCGGTCCCGGCGTGGGTCAGTTACGCCCCGCAGGCCGAGCTCGCCGGAGGCGAGATCCACGAGGTCGTGACCACGCCTGAGACCGGCTTCAGGATGACCCCGGACCAGCTCGACGAGGCCCTCACCCCGGATTCGAGGGTGCTGGTCCTGAACTCGCCGAGCAACCCCTGCGGCACGATGTACTCGCCGGACGATATCCGTGCACTTGGAGCGGTCATCGAACGCGTGACCACCGGCCCCGCCCCCCGCTGCCCGCACCTGGTCGTCGTCACAGATGAAATCTACGAGAAGCTTGTGTTCGACGGGCAGGAGCATTTCTCGATCGGATCGATCCCGTCGATCGCCGAGCGGGTGCTGACCGTGAACGGCCTGTCGAAGGCCTACGCGATGACCGGCTGGCGGGTCGGGTACTTCGCCGGCTCGGGCGACTTTGGGCTGGAGGTCGCCAAGGCGACCGCCAAGCTTCAGTCCCAGTCCACCACCGCCATCCCCACCTTCATCCTGCCGACGCTGCGCGTCGCCTTCGAGCAGTGCCAAGGCTTCGTTGAGCACCTGCGATCGACGTTCGAGCAGCGGGCCGAGGTCATGTACAACGGCCTGACCGCCATCGACGGGCTCGTCTGTCCGCGTCCGACCGGCGCGATGTACGCCTTCCCCGACGTCTCAGCGCATTTCGGCAAGGCAACGCCGAAGGGCACCCGCATCGACTCGGCGCTCTCGTTCTCGCAGGCCCTGCTCGACGAGCACCACGTCGCCCTCGTCCCCGGCGAGGACTTCGGCACCGGCGGCGAGAAGTGCTGCCGGCTCACCTATGCCTGCGCCACCGAGCAGATCGAAAAGGGCATGCTGAACGGTGCGTCGGCGGGTGCGGAAGGTTCGGGCTGGGGCGTATCGGGGGTGCTCTGACCGGACGCCGAAGCGTGGCGCGTCGTGGGATTGGGCGGCATGGGCTGTTGACGCGGCGAAACCAGCCACGCGACGCTTCCAACCAACAGGACCATAGCTGCAACCAGTCCGGCGTTCCGACGCCGGACACGCGAGCGGCGCACGCGCGACTGCTCGCGCAGGAGTGCACTCAGTCGGTCGTTTCGTGATGGATTGGGTCTCTGTGGATTCATGTCTATTCCTCCGGGTCGCGGAGTTGGGTGAGCACGCGACGGAGGCGCCCATCGACCGCGCCGGGGCGGAGGCCGAGGCTCCGGCCGATGCGTTCGAGGGTCCACCCGAAGCGGATGCGGGCATCGACGAGGTACGCCGCGTCATGGTCCAGCGCTCGCAGCCGGTCCTGCAGCACGGCCAATTCTTCTTCGCGCGAACCGGTCTCATCCGCTCGCAAATCGGTAGCGACGTCCCGCTCCCGTCGGCCCCTGCGGCGCTCCGCTCGGACGCGATCGATCGCCGATCGCAGGGCAACCCGGCGGAACCAGGCTCGGGCTTCGGTTTCGTGCTGCATGATCGGGATCCCTCGGATGGCCTTCACGAACGTGTCCTGCACGGCGTCGGCCGCGAACGCCTCATCCCGCTTCGTGTCGCGCTGGACCTGCTCGACGAGGTCATCGAAGAGCAATTCGAAGAGTTCACCGAGCGCCTCGCCGTCGCCCGCGGCGAACCGGGTGAGCAGGTTCTCCCAGACGCACGACAGCCCGGCGTCGGGTGCCGGGCGGTCGGTCGTCGCGGGTTGCCGCGCGGGGCTGGGCATGATCGGCGCGCCGTCGGCGGTTATTCCTGCTCGGAAAGCTCGAACCGTATCGCCTCGGCACGTGCCCGGAGATCGGCAACCTGATCGAGAAGCGGGCCAAGCCGACTCTCGTAGAAGCTGGCCTTTCGCTGTGTGGTGTCGGGATCTCCCGCTTCGAAGGCGGCGACGATATCTTCGGCTTGGGTGACCGCGTCTCGAAACTCCTGGAGTTTCGCTTCGACCTGCGCCAGTTGTGCCCGCAGCTCGCGTCGCTCCGCGTACTTCGCAAACCGTCGGTCCGCCGTCTCCTCCAGCTTCTCGAGCGTGAGGTCGACCAGTTGGAGCGTGTCGAACGGTCCGGACGCTATCAACAGGGACGACGGCTCATGAAACCTGATCTTGGTGCTCGCTCCGGTGCCGCTGACTTCGACCGCCGCCTCGACCGCCGAAAGCACGTCGTCAATCTCCAGTCTTCCCGGGCCTAAGAGGTCGATGACCGTCCATGACGACGATCGCACCTCTGCAGTCTCAGCAGCGCCGGATGCGTTCCGCCGAGCCTGCTCGACCTCGACGACGTAGACTCCGTCGCGGTAGAAGGACGAAACCCGCGTTTGGTCGCCCGTGGCGGTTTGCCTTTGATCTCCGTTGATCGCCATGAGGACCGAGTGGAGCGTGACGTTCTCCAGTTCCAGCGGCGGCATCTCGAAGTTCTCCGTTTCGCCGCGGAGCAATACCTTCTGCGCTCCGGCCGCGTCCTGGAGAGCCGCCACGAACTGACTGAGCGACCCCCCATCGAAGTCGAACGAGATCGAACGGTTCGCCGGGTCTGAGATCATCGATGACGCTTCTTGCGATCGCAGGTCCACGACGAAGATCGACTTGTTCGAACCGACAGCCTCGATGGACAGCCATCGATCCTCCGGGAGTGTGGCGAGGAAATACGGCAATTCGATGGCATCGGCGAAAGTCACCCGCGTCAGATTGACGGCTGGCATCGTGACCTCGCCGATTTCCTTAGACCGGGTCACAACATTGTTCACCCCTGCCCGGCTCTGCAGGTGCCCCAGATACTCCCGGAGCGTCCCGCCCGGGAAGTCGATGTCGAGGTTATCGATCGAAGGCAGGGACGCAGACCATACCGACGCTGCGCGATCCTCAGCGCTCGGATCCTGAGCAATCGCGGCCCCGGCCGGGATGAGAGCGACGGCGAGAGCCATGGCAGCAAGGGTCTTCAGGCGGGTCATGGGCTTCCTTTCGCAAGGGGTTGGTACGGTCGTGATACCACCAGAACGACGCCGCGGACCCGGTTTCGCGCCGACGATCGGTATTTTCTTCGTCCTGCAGACCGCTCGCGGTGCGGTACAATGCCCGTCCCATGCATTACGATTCACACCATTCCGTCATCGCCGATCTTGAGGCGCGCATTGTAACGATGCGCGACTCTCTTTAACTACGACACGAAGCAGGCCAAACTCGCCCAGCTCGAAGAGCGGATGGGCGCCACAGACTTCTGGGACAACCCCGAGCAGGCCCAGAAAACCGTCGGCGAGATGAAACTCGTCAAGGCCCAGATCGAGCCGCTGGCCAAGGTCATCGAGTCCTTCGAGGACGCTAAGGTCGCCTACGAGATGGCCCGCGAGGCCGACGACAAGGACCTGCTCGTCGAGGCCGACGAGGAACTCTTCAAGCTCGAATCGAAGATGGAAAAGGTCGAGATGCTCAGCCTGCTCTCGGGCCGGCACGACCATCGCGACTGCTACCTGACTATCTCGGCCGGCGACGGCGGCACCGAGGCCAACGACTGGTGCGACATGCTCTATCGCATGTACTCCATGTTCTTCGATAAGTATCACCGCGAGTGGAAGGTCGAAGAGATCGAGATCTCCCACGGCACGGAGGTCGGGCTCGACTCGGTCACGTTCCTGGTCAAGGGGGCCTTCGCCTTCGGCATGCTCAAGTGCGAGCGGGGCGCTCACCGGCTCGCGCGGGTGAGCCCGTTCAACTCGCAGGGCAAGCGCCAGACCTCTTTCGCGACGGTCGAGGTCACCCCGATCTTTGCCGATACGACGATCGACATCCCCGAGAAGGACCTCGAGATCACCGCCTTCGCCCGCTCGTCCGGCCCCGGCGGCCAGAACGTGAACAAGGTTGCCTCCGCGATCCGACTGGTGCACAAGCCGACCGGCTTCATGGTCGTGAGTTCGACCCACCGCGACCAGCAGCAGAACCGGCGCCAAGCTCTTGAAATCCTTCAAGCCAAACTCGAAGAACTCGAAGAGGAACGCCGCGCCAAGGAGATCAAGGACGCCTCCGGCGGCGACGTATCACGCGGCTGGGGCGCCCAGATCCGCAGCTACGTGTTCTACGACAACCGTGTGAAGGATCATCGCACCGGGCACGAAACCGGCAACGTCCAAGGCGTGATGGACGGCGATCTGGACGGGTTCATCGACGCCGAACTCAAGCGCCGGCGCAAGGAACAGGCCGAAGCCGAGGCGAAGGCCTCGGCCTGACCGGGTCCGAGCGACGCAGATCCCGTCGCTATCGGTTCAGTCGCGAGCGTCGATGTCGGCGGTCTCGCCGTCGCGCACCAGATCCGCGAGCAGTTCGGCGTCGAGGCTGTTCACCGTGCCGTCGCCGTTGAGGTCCGCCTCGCAGACGAAGCCGCTCAAGAATTCGATGGCGTACAGGTCGTCGGCGTCGACGACGCCGTCCGCGTTCACGTCTCCGGTCTCGCCACCGACGGAGAAGTCGAGGCGCGTGACCGACTCGCGGACGAGCATCCCCATCGGGCGTTCGTGGGTGACGACCGTCACCGAATTGGCTCCGCCGGACAACCCGCTGAACGGGAAGACGAACACGCCGCGATCGAAGTCAAACGCTTTGCTCGATGAGTTCAGTGCCGGGATCGGCGCGCCGTCGGGCAGGTTCACGAACACCCACATATCGGTGACCGTGCCGTCGGTGTTCGTGAAGCGGAGCGTGCCCGAACCGTTCACGCAGTCGACGCCGATCGGCTCGACGGAGACGTCGGGGTCTTCGCGATCAACGTAGATCACCTTGCGGAAGTCACCGGTGATCGGGTCGCCGGCGATTCGGTTCCGGAACGCCACGGCGTTGAGGTAGTTGTAGCCCTCGGGAAGGACCGATGTGTCCACGATTTGCCGGTACAGCCCCTGCCCCGCGCCAGGGTTGTCCAGCAGCGGCGCATTGATCGTCGTGAACTGCTCCCAGCCTCGGAACTCGCCGGCGTCGATGTCCCACGAACCGCTTCCGTTGAGGTCGACGAACCCGCGTCCCACGCGGAAGATCGCGTTATCGTCGGTGTTCGGGTCCTGCGGGTCGGTCTGTGTGGTGGTGAGGGTCACGGAGACATTGGTGGCCTGTACAACCGGAACCGTCGTGAGCCGACGGCTATACACCGGCTCTGAACCGGAACTCGCGGGCAGGGTCATCGTTGTCGGTGAGACGGTCAGCGCACCACTGGGCGCAGCGGGGCCGTAGATGACGTAGCCGCGGTTGTGCTCGAAGGAGTTGGTCTTGTTGCGAGGCACGCGGATCGTCACCACGCCGTTCGCACCGACCGTGACCTTGTCGAAGATGGCGTTGTTCGGATCGACCGACGGGTCCGACGCGTTGCCGGTCAGTTCCTGCAGGATCGTGCCCTGGGCGAAACCGGTCACGACGGAGCGGGTGTCGAAGCCGGTGGCGAACGAATCGTTCACGCCGACCACGACGTTGGCCGCCCCGTTGCCGGAACGCTGGAAGACCATCACATCGCCGTCGAGCGAGAGGATGTCGAACTGTCCTCGCCCGTAGTTGTTGGAGATCTTGACGAGGTCCGTCAAGCGAGGGTTCAGCGAAGAGCCGTTCTTGTCAACGCCGAGCGCTTCCGGGTTGCCCTCGCGAGGCCAGAAGCCCCGGAACGCAAAGCGGTCGTGCATCTCGCGGGCGTTGTAGTAGACGATCGAGGGGCCCGGGCGCATCAGGACATACGCGAACGCGTGCCACGCTGCCTTGTCGTCGAACGGCAGCCCGGGAGCGCTGCCCCCGTCGCCGTTGGAGCCGTTGTCGTGCGAGTAGACATGGTTCACACCGACGCTGCCGTTGTTGAACCCGTCGTCGGCGACATCGATGTGAGCGTTGAGCACGTCCTGCCAGTTGCCGAAGCCGCGCTGGTTGACGAGGTTCCGCACCGCGCCCGCGCCGTTGAGATCGAGCGTGTCTCGGAACCCGAAGCCGTCCTTGCGGACGTACGACAGCATGGTGACGGGATCGGTGACCGCCTCGCCGAAACTGAAGGCCGTTCCGGTCGTGCCGTCCGGATTCTTGCGTCGGTCGAAGACCGCCGCGTCGTAGAACTCGTTCCAGAACCACTGCGGCACGTGCTTGATCGCGTCGAGCCGGAAGCCGTCGATGCCGATGTCGTCGAGCATCCACTGGCAGTGTCGCATCAGCAGGCCGGTGGCGTTCTCAAGGACCGGGTCACCCTCCATCGGGTTCTCGGTGTTGAACGGGTAGATCTCCCACTGCCGTCCGCTGATCGGCTCGGTGAAGATCTTCGGCTCGAGGTCGAGGTCGGGGTAGAAGCGGTAGTTGTTCTCGTTGGGCCGATTCCGGATCGTTCCGGCGGGGATGTTGTTGGGATCGCCCTCGGTCACGGGATGGCGAATGAAGAAGTTGGTCGAGCCCTGGTTGATGTCGATCAGGCCGACCAGATCACCGGTCCACACGTTGTAATTCGGCCCGCCGGGGTCCACCGACTGCGTTGTGCCGTTGTGGAAGTCCCCCCAGTTGCCGCCGATCGGTTTGTCGCCATTGGCAGGCGGGTTCAGCCAGAAGCCCGGGTAGGCGCCGGCATCCATGAACCCCTCATTGCCCGAGCGTCCTGACGCGTGGTTGAGGATCGTGTCGACGTACACGTTCGCACCGGCGCGATGGAACTGCTCAACCACCTGACGGAATCCGGCTTCGGTGCCGTAGATCGTCTGGTTGTTCGGGGTACCGAGGTTGAACTTGTCGAACTGGTCGTAGCCGGGGCTGGTCGGGTCGCCGGGGAGCATGACCGGGGGCAGCCATGTGGCGTTGTAACCCGCGAGGAAGAAATCGGGCATTCTCAGCTCGAGGTTCTCCCACGAGTTCTCGAACCACTGGAGCATGACCTCATCGGCGCTCGCGGCGGGGGCGAGCCCGGCAAGCGCGAGGATCGCGAGGGCCGAACCGAGGCGCGGGCGAATGGTGCGTCGAAGCGGATGGGTCCCGGACATGTGGCTGCGTCTCCGTAGAAATCTGGGCGACACGGACATCGGCCGGCTTGGCCGCGTCGTTCGGTCGCTACGCAATAATGCCCCCGAAGGCCGGCCCAGTAAACCGTTTTACCCTCGAATCTCAGCGGATGATGGACCGTTTTCTGGCTATCGGGCCCGCGCCGGTGATTTCAGGCGTCGGGACTCGGTCAGACCAGCAGCGTCGCCGGAGCTTCGAGCAACTGCTTGACGGTTTGGAGGTACTCCGCCGCCATCGCGCCGTCGATGACCCGGTGGTCGCTGGACATGGTCATCTGCATCTCGTGCCCGACCACGATCTCGTCCGTGCCATCATCGTTGGTCCGGACGACCGGCTTCTTGACCGCCCCGCCGACGGCCAGGATCGCCGAGTTCGGCGGGTTGATGATGGCGGTGAAGTGCTCGACGCCGTACATGCCGAGATTGGAGATCGTGAAGGTCGCGTCGGACATCTCGTCCACGCTGAGGCCCTTCTCGCGGGCCTTCTTGGCGAGCGCCTTGGTGTCCGACGAGATCTGACGCAGGCCGATCCGGTCGGCATCGCGGATCGTCGCGACAACGAGTCCGCCGCCGCGCTCCATCGGGAGCGAGATCGCCACGCCGACGTTGACCTGACCGTGCAGTTCGACCGACTGGCCGTCCTTGCCCCAACTGCTGTTGATGAAGGGGTGCTGGTGCATGGCAAGAGCGCACGCGCGGACGAGGAAGTCGTTCACGCTCAGTTTGACGCCCTGTGAAGCGAGCTGCGTGTTCAACTGCTCACGCAGGTCCAGCAGAGGGTCCATGTCGACCGTCATCGTGACCTGGTAGTGCGGCACAGTGGTCTTCGACTCGACCAGGCGCTTGGCGATCGTCGCGCGCATGTTGCTGAGCGACTGCTTGCGGGACTCGAGGGCCGCACCCGGCGCCGGGAGCGGAGCCGGTGCCGACGAAGCGCCGGCCTGCGATGCTCCGTTGCGACCGGCAGACTCGATATCCCGCGCGACGATGCGTCCGCTCGGCCCCGATCCCTGCACACCGGACAGTTCGACCCCCTTCTCGGCGGCCAGTTTGCGCGCCAAGGGCGACACGAAGATCCGACCGCCCGAACCGTCCGACGTCGAACCGACCGAGGTCGCCGAGGCCGATGCCGCCGTCTCGGGCTGCTTGCTGTCCGACAAACTGTTCGTCGATTCAGACGATTCCTTCTGCTTCGACGAGGACGACTCCGAACTTTCGGCGGACTCGTTCTTCCCGGCCTTGGCGTCCTCGCGCACCTTCTCGACGTCTTCGCCTTCCTCGGCCAGCACGACGATGGTCTTGCCGACCGAAACCGTCTCGCCTTCGCCGAGCAGGATCGCCGCGACGACGCCGTCGTCGAAGTTCTGCAACTCCATCGTCGCTTTGTCGGTCTCGATGTCGCCGAGCACGTCACCGGCGGAGACGCTGTCGCCTTCCTGGACGTTCCACGACACGATCGTGCCTTGTTCCATGGTGTCCGAGAGGCGCGGCATGGTGATGTTGATGGGCATGGATCAGGTTCCGGTGCTGGCGATAAGCGGGAAGGCTTCGGACGGATCAGGCGCTGACGACGCGACGGACGGCTTCGGCGATGCGGTTTGTGTTCGGCAGGTACGCGGCTTCCAGTGCCTTGGCGTACGGGGCCGGCACGTCTTCGGTGTTCACGCGGACCGGCTGGTGGTCCAGCCAGTCGAACGCGTGTTCGATGATCTGGGTGATGACCTCGCTCGCCACGCCGCTGAAGGGCCACGACTGATCGACCACGACCACGCGGTTGGTCTTCTTGATGCTCTCGACGATCGAGTCGATGTCCAGCGGACGGATCGTCCGCATGTCGAGCAGGTCGATCTCGATGCCCTCTTCCGCCAACTTCTCCGCGGCTTCAAGGCAGAAATTGACCGGACGCCCGAAACTCACGACCGTGCAGTCCGAGCCCTCGCGATGGCGATGCGCCTGACCGAACGGGATGTAGTACTGCTCTTCGGGAACGTGCGCCTTGTCACCGAGCATGCGCTCGCTCTCGAGGAAGAACACCGGGTCTTCATCGACGATGGCGGTCGCCAGCAGTCCCTTGGCGTCGTACGGGCAGCTCGGGATCGCGAGCTTCACGCCTGGCACGTTCGCGTACAGGCCCTCGACGCACCACGAGTGGGTGGAGCCGAGCTGGCCGCCCGCGCCGTCGTTGCCGCGGAAGACGATCGGGCAGCCCCACTGCCCGCCGGACATGTAGAGCATCTTCGGGACGTTGTTGAGGATCTGGTCCGCCGCGACGAGGCTGAACGACCAGCTCATGAACTCGATGATCGGGCGGAGCCCGTACATCGCGGCCCCGACGGCCATGCCCGCGAAACCGTTCTCGGAGATCGGCGTGTCGATGATGCGGCTCTCGCCGAACTCGTCGAGCATGCCCTCCGAAACCTTGTACGCCCCGTTGTATTGAGCGACCTCCTCGCCGAGGAAGATCCGCTTGTCGCGACGCATCTCGTGGCTCATCGCCTCGCGCAACGCTTCGCGGAACTGGATGACCCGATCGCCCTCCCGGGACGGGAGCGAGTCGTTGAGATCGGGCTTCTCCGGGGCGGTGTACATGCTCATCGCGGCCTCGAAACGGGGGAATGAATGCGGCGACCCGGTACCGAGGAAGAACCGATCAGCCCTGGGTCGCCGGGGTCGGGGATTGTAGCGAAACCGGGCGTTCTGTCCCGTCGTCGGAGCGAATGCCGGAAGTCAGGTGCCAGATGAACAGCCCGATCAGCAGCATCGCACTCGCGACCGCGAGCCAGTGAGGCACGATCATGCCGCCGGCCGCCTCACCGCCCCAACCGGACAGCCCCAGCGGGTTCGCGAACGCGTCCAGAAGCAGGCCGAGCCCGACGGCACTCACGATCAGCCCGCCGAGGTACGCGACGGTCGCTCGCGTGCCGATCTCCCGCCTCACGAGCACGATCCCGGCGATGTTCGTCGCGGGCCCCGCAAGCAGGAACACCAGCACCGCACCCGGCGAGACACCGGCGACCAGCATCGACGCGGCGACCGGGGTCGATGCGGTCGCGCAGATGTACATCGGGATGCTCACGAGCAGGATCAGCAGCATCACGCCCAGCCCGCTCGCCGAACCCGCCAGACTCTGAGGCGAGACAAAGGCATTGAGCACGCCCGCGATGAGGATTCCCAGCATCAGCCACCCCGCGAGATCGGAGTACAACTTGCCAAAGGCGTAACGCTGTCCCGCGATCAACGAAACCCGTTCCCCCCGTCGTGCGCGTCGCGTGCCGATTCAG
>CAXAVQ010000046.1:0-11901 GCA_963971985.1 uncultured bacterium | reverse complement strand
GGTGCAGGGCGTCGACGATTCGCTGATCGAGCGCCCGACCCCGGCGATCGAGTTGAACCCGCGTGTGCCCAAAGCGCTGTCGGACCTGATCAACCACTGCGTGGAAGTCGATCCGGACAAGCGCCCGATGTCGATGGCGAAGGTCGTGGACATCCTTGAGGACGTGCTGGACGAACTGGACAGTCCGGGCGACGAGCCGTCGCTGGACGATTCGAGCGTGTCCGAGAGCGCGTGAGTCAGAGGCAGCAGCTTCGCTGCTAATCCCTCATCCGACCGCTGCGCGGCCACCTTCTCCGACCTGCTATGAACAATGGGGGAGAAGGACCAGAACTCCATCATCCACCCAGCAGGCGGCTGTAGAGCCCGCGGGCGCGGTCGAGGTCGTCGAGGCCCTGGAACAGCGCGCGTCCGTCGGCGAAGACCGTGATCTGCACGCCCTCGGGCTCGCGGAGCGTGCCGCGCACGAGGTAGGGGCTGACGCTGAGATCGTCGGTGGTGGCGGGCTTGAGCGTCCGGCCGACGGCGGGAAGATCCACCTTCGATCCCTGACGGGGCGGGGCGACCTGGATCGCGCCTCTGCCGCAGAGCGAGGCCGGGGCAACGGGGGCATCGGACTCGAGGTATTCGAACCGGCGCTGCACGCAGCAGGGACAGTCCGGGACGCGGCTGTCGGGGCCGGCGTCGATCCGCGAGAACTGGGTGTTCCAGGGGTCGAAGGCGAGCAGGTGACGCCGGAGCAGGTCGAAGCGACCGATCAGGATCTTGATGGCCTCGGTCGCGGCGAACGCGGCGGTGGCGCTGGTGACCGTGCCGAGCACGCCCGCGCTGTCGCAGGTGGGCGTGGCGCCGGGTGCCGGCGGCTCGTCGAGGATGCAGCGCAGGCAGGGGCCGACCTGCCACGGGGCGTAGTCCTTCGGGGGGAGTACGGACATGAGCATGCCGCGTGTGCCGACGGCGCCGGCGTAGACCATGGGGATGGCCTCGCGCACGGCGAGGTCGTTCAGCAGAAGGCGCGTCGAGAAGTTGTCGGTGCCGTCGAGGAGGACGTGCGGGCGTTCGTCACCGTGTTCGCAGGAGGCGAGGCGGGCGGCGGTGAGGTGGTTGAAGTCGGCGACGTGGGGGCGGAGATCGACGGAAGAGTTGATCCGCGCAAGGGCCTCCGACGCGGCGATGGCCTTGGGGCGTGCGTCGAGGGCGTCGGCCTCGGTGAAGAGGGTCTGGCGCTGCAGGTTCGAGGGTTCGACGATGTCGCGGTCGATGAGGCGGACCCAGCCGCCGGAGTCCTTGAGGCCGACCCCGGCGCGAACGAGCAGTTCGCTGAGGACCGTGCCGAGCGCGCCGCAGCCGAGGATGACCACGTGCGACGAGGCCAGCTCGGCCTGTCCCTCTTCGCCGATGTCAGGGAGGAGCGTCTGGCGCTGGTAGCGACCGGAGAGGTTCGGCTTGGATGGTGGCGTGGGGTCGGGCATACTGATCAGCTTCCGCGAAGAGGCGGAAGAGGAGCATAGCCAGCGATGAGCGGGAAGAGCGAAGAGAACGGGCCGATCGGGCGCTTGGCGCCGGACGCGTGGCTGAAACTGCTCAGCGACCCGAACCGGTGGTCACCTCCGACGCCCAGGCCGACGCGAGTCGAGACCGAGCGTCTGGTGGTGCGCATGTTCGAGCCGGGTGATGCGTCGTCGCTGTTCGAGGCCGTGAACGGCGACCGGGCGAACCTGCTGCCGTGGATGGTGTGGGCGCAGACCGACCACATAAACGAATCGGACAGCGGGTACTTCATCGAGATGACGCGCCGGAAGTGGGAGCAGCCCGACGGCACGGACTTCGTCATGGGCATCTTCGACACGCAGAACGGGCGCCTGCTCGGCGGGACCGGGCTGCACCGGATCCGTCCGGGTCTGCGTGAGGCGGAGATCGGCTACTGGGTGCACTCTTCGGTGCGGGGCACGGGCATCTGCACGGAGTCTACCGGCGCGCTGATCTCGGCGGCGCTGCGCTCGCAGGATCGCGGCGGGTGGGGGTTCCGGCGCATCGTCGTCTTCAACGCGGTCGAGAATATCGGTTCGCGTCGGGTGTGCGAGAAGCTTGGACTGCGCTTGGAGCAGCGGACGAAGCAGGACCGTTTCTACGGCGCCGTCGGGAACCACCGGGCGGTGGGGTACCATGACTGTCTCGGCTACGCCGTGCTGGCGGGCGAGTGGGACTTCGACCGAGACCGTGCGAAGGAGGGCATCGGATGGAGCAGTCTCCTCCCGGATTGAATCAGAACACCGACCGGCGCGGCTCGCGCCTCTGGCTGTTCGTGCTGGCGTTCGCCCTCGCGCTGTCTGTGTTCACGGTGATCTCCACAATGCAGCAGCGCCAGCGCATGGCCTCGATGGTCGATCAGCTCGGCGACACGAGCGCGGGGGCTCGGGCTCAGGCGATCGACTACCTGTTCGATGGCGATCCGACCGATGGAGGGCGGCTCTCGGAGAGCGTGCGAGGGCTGCGACGGCTTGAGAGCGCTTCGGCGTCCTTCTCAGACGCGGCGCTGGCCCAGTTGTTTGAGGAAGTGATCGAACCGCGCGAAGACGACTGGTCGACGCTCGCGTTCCGCGCCCCGCTGACCTTTCTCCGATCGATCAGAGCGGCCGTCCGGCTCGACCCGCTGAACACCGACCTCCGGCGTGAGGCGATCGCCAAACTCGACATGATGCTCCAAAGCGGGAATCGAGAGGGCGGCTACGGGCTGGTGTGGGATGTCACGGACCAGACCGAGCGCGATCTCATTATCGAGACCTTCCAGGAAATCGCGGAAGCGGCGTCAAAGGACACCGGGGCGAACTCGGACACGACCGGGCTGTTCACGGCCCTGAGCCTGATCGGAGACGCGGCGTACCCGCTGATCGAGCCGCTGCTGGATGCGAAATCCGAAGAGGTCCGACGCGACGCGTGGCTCGCCTTGGGCGTGCTGGATGTCGGGGGCGGCTACACGGCCCGCTGGCGCGAGGCGTCGGAGCCGGTCGCCGAGGCCATGATCGCGTCGTCGGTTGTTCTTTCGACGGATCCGGACGCTGCCATCGAGCGGTTTCGGGGGCAGATCGATGAGGGTTCATCGCTCGCGGATGCGCTCGACGCTCTGGAGCAACTCCCGCGCGATGCGCAGGGGTGGATCGACCTTTCCGACGCCCCGCCGCAGTTGACGCCGCTGCCGAAACTGGTATCCGATTTGTATTGGATGGATCGACAAGTGGGGTTCGCCAGATCGCGACTGCAGAGTCTTCGTGATCGCTTTCCCGTCGACTCCGATTGAGCGATGCGCGGTCCAATGAAAAACCCCGGTGGAGGTCACCGGGGTCTCTCGTGTGCTGTGTGTCGCGTGCGTCGAGGAAACTCGGAGCGGGCTTCCTCAAGATCGTGCACGCGCTTCAGCGCACTCTGCTGACATCACTGTAGAGGAACATGCTCATCGATCTCAAGCCCAAAAGCATCGAGGCCTGGTAATTCTTTCGGACGGTTGGTGAGCAGTCGTAAGCGCGAGATGCCCAGTTCGCGCAGAATCTGACCCCCGATGCCGAACTCGCGCTGGTGCATCGGGATCGCGCTGCCGGCGATGCTCGACGGGCGCGTGAGGTCGGGATCGTCGCTGTCGGCCTTGCGCGGACGCGCGATCGCGGTCAGACGCTGCACGAAATCATCGCCTACGCCCTCCGGGCGCAGGTACACGATCGCGCCGCGCCCCTCACGCTGGATCGCCTGCATCGCGGCACGAAGATCGTGAGCGCTGGCGTGCTCTGCACCCTCGGGGTGATGGGAAAAAATGTCGCCCAGCAGGTTCCGGCGGTGCATGCGCACCAGCGTTGGCCCGTCCTGCTCGATCACGTGACCCGACGAATCGAGCTCACCCACGCCCCCCACCGTCAGCGCGAGTTGCGGCTGCGGATCGACGACCGAGTCGAACGCGATGAGGTTGAAGGTCCCGAAATCGGTGGTGATCTCGGTGCCCGATCGCGGCTCGATCCGCGTGACCAGACGCTCCTTCGTGAGCCGGTGCTCGATGATCTGCGCCACCGAGCAGATCTTCATGTCGTGCTTTTGCGCGAAGACCTCGAGATCGGGCAGGCGGGCCATCTCGCCGTCGGGCTTCATGATCTCGATGATCACCGCCGCCGCTTTCAGCCCCGCGAGCCGGCACAGATCGACCGAGCCCTCGGTCTGGCCGATCCGGACCAGAACGCCGCCGTCGCGCGATCGGAGCGGGTTGATGTGCCCCGGCCTGACGAAGTCGTCGGCGCCGAAGTTCGGGTCGATGGTCATGCGGATGGTGCGGGCCCGCTCCTTGGCCGAGACGCCGGTCGTGAAGCCGTGGCGCGGGTGCCCGTCGATGGCGACGGTGAACGGCGTGCCGCGCACGGAGGTGTTGACCGGGGCCTGATCGTGGAGCTGCAGCCGGTCGCAGTCGCCCTCGGGCAGCGAGACGCAGAGGTAGCCCATGGCGTGCTGGAGCATGAAGGTGACGGCTTCGGGCGTGATGAACTCCGCCGCCATGACCAGATCGCCCTCGTTCTCGCGGTCCTCATCGTCGGTGAGGATCACCATCTTCCCATTGCGCAGGTCCTCGAGAACCTCGGGGATTGGCGAGAACGGCTTGGGAACATCGGGCTGACGCGATTCGGGCATGGGGACATGGTAGAGGGTTGCGATCGACGCGGCGCACGAAACGGCCCGGCGTAGAGCCGGGCCGGGAGCGGTGATCGCGACTGTCGAGCGGCGTCTACTTGCAGACGGCTCCGAACGCACCGAGGACGATGTTGAGGTCGTTCATATCGACCGAACCGTCGCCGTTGGCATCGCCCGAATCGGAGGCCTGCCCGAATGCGCCGAGCACGGCGTTCAGGTCCGCGAGATCGATGACCCCGTCGCCGGTGACATCCGCCGGGCAGGGCTGCTCATCGCAGAACGGGCGCTTGGCCATGAAGCCCGAGGGCACGCCGTCGACCTCGGAGAAGTCGCCGCCGATGTAGAGGGCCGGCCCGGTTCCGTCGTCGTGCGCGGCGACGGCGTAGATGGGGCCGTTGACTTCGGAGGCGACGACCGACCAGTTGGTGCCGTCGTAGCGGAGGAGGCGGTGCCTGGAACTGGAGCCTTGGGTGAATTGCTCCACCACATAGAAGTACTCGCCATCAGGTTCTTGAACCGAGAAGAGGTGCTGCGGAAGCCAAGTGAAACTCGGAGGCTCTCCTGAGTTCGGAGTGAATGGCAACTCACTCCACTCCTGCCCGTCCCAGGCGTGGAGCGCTGCAGAGGAGGCCGTGGCGAAGTGTGCGTACACGCGATTACCCACGACCCGAATACGCGGAGCGATCGTAATCACTTTCTTGCCGTTCACCTCCCATGGGACAGGCGTCTGCGTCACACCGTCCCAAATCACGAGCCCCGAACCCTCACCGGAAAAAAACAGTACCGATTCCGCTCCCAAGGATCCGGCCTGGACGGTGTCGAACCCGGTGACACCGAACGGGTCGTCGGTAACGAACGGTGCTGACCAGATTTCTCCGTCCCATTTCAGGACGTTTTCGTAGAAAAACGGGAAGTCCGGGCTTTCAAACCAGCCGACCACGAAAAGCGCGTCCCCATCTGGATCCGAGTACACCTCAAGATCGCTGATCTGTGCGAACGGGAATTCGCCGCCAAGGAATTGCGGGATGCCGAGCGGCTGCCATTCGGAACCGGTCCACTTGTGCACATCCGCAGCCACGCCGGACCAATCGGGAATGACCGCATGCAGCGCTTCACCCGACCCGTCGTCGAACCACAGCGCTCGGATGGAGGAATCGATGTAGCCATAACCCGCATCGCTCCAAGCGGCATCGCTCCAGAGCCCGGAGCCATCCGCCTCGACCGCTTCCCCGGCAACCGTGAAGTCACCGAACACGGTGAGACTCGGATCGGACGGGTCCTGTGGGGAGACAAACTGCCTTACCACGCCGTTCAACCCGATATTCGCAGGCCTGCTCCAGACCCCCTCGTTCCAGCGAGCCACGTTGGACGAGCGCAAATCAGGTGAACCGAAACCTCCACCGACGACGAGATCCGAGATGGAATCATCCGCAGGAACGTAGAACGTTCGAACGACATCATTGGTATCGAAATCCACGTCACTCGGCAGAAGCGACCAGCCCGACTCGCCCCAGAGCGCGAGCCCCGGAGCATCGACAGATGAAACCGAATCAAACGACCCGCCGACGAGTAGTTTCGGCTCGCCCTCGATGACCGCAGATTGAAGCCCGTACACAACAGGCTCATCTCCATTCACGCCCGAGCCGAGGTCGGCCCATTGCGTGCCATCCCATCGCAGAATGCCGGACCGCGGCGCGCCGCCTTCGCTTTCGAAATCACCACCGGCGTACACGGTCGGTCCGCTGCCGTCATCGAAGATCTCGATGGAGTGAACCGTGCTCTCAGGCCATTCGCCGAGCCCCTCACCCATACCTGTCCATGTGATGCCGTTCCAGCGAGCGATGTTGTTTGAGAAGCCGGTCGTATAAACCGTGAAACTGCCGCCGGCGTACAGGATCTGCTGCTGATCCTGCGTGTGGACGTGCAGAGAGTGGACTGGCCCGTTCAAGCCTCCCGCTCCGAAACTGCCTCCGAGCCGGCTCCAAGCAGTGCCTGTCCAACTCGCGATGTTCTGTGTTTGCGGTAGCCCCGCGACAGATGAAAAGTTTCCGCCGACCACCAGCACTTCGTCACCGCTGAAATTCCGGTACACCGCCATAGCGTGCACTTCGGTCGCAAAATTGCCGTTGGACAGCCCATTGTCAAGTCCAGACCACGCCTCGCCGTCCCAACAAGCGATATTGCGAATCTCCTGCCCATCGATAGCGTTGAATCGGCCACCGACATAGAGCTTCGGACCAGTTCCGTCATCAAAGACTGCCATGGCGTTGATGCGTGTCCAACTCGATGAGCCTTGGATTTGGCCAATCGATTCCCACGCGTCGCCGGTCCACCTCGCCAAACGAAGCAGAGGCTCGTCACTGTTGGCAGGTCGCGTGAACTCCCCGCCAACGATCAACTGCGGTCCGTCTCCCGAATCGAACTCGGCGATCGCGAGCACCGACCCGTTCAGTCCGATGTCGACCGGATTTACCGGAAACACCCCCTCCGCCCAGCCCGGCTCGCAGCCGTCCGGGGTGCCCGCGAGCGCCGGCGGGGACCACCAGACCACCATCGTCGCGGCGAGCACGGTCAGTCTCCGGATCCAGTTCGTTCTTGCGGTAGTCGGCTTCATGTCGCCGGCTCCTTTCGTGATGCCTCACCTGAGGCGTGGAGCCCGAGCGACCGGTTGCCAACGATGTGTTGCGATAAATCATGGCCGTCTCGGGCAAAGGGATAAACGCGCCGAACGGCGCTGACCCCTGCCATACGACTCGCACGGCGCCCTGTTCCGACGATTGCCCGCTTCGGGTCCGAAAACAGGCGATTCCGGCCGGGTTCGGGGGAAGAAACACCCCGCGATCAGTAGAATGGCCGGTCCAACCGAGCACCGAACCGAAGGCAGACCCCATGGCCAACGACCACATCTCCGAAGCGATCTTCGACCTCATCCGTGCGCAGGACGCCGACGCCGCGGGCATCCTCGGGCGCGAGTCCGAGCGTCAGGAGCACACGCTGGAACTGATCGCCAGCGAGAACCACGCCTCGCCCGCCGTCATGTACGCCATGGGCACCTGCATGACCAACAAGTACGCCGAGGGCTACCCCGGCAAGCGGTACTACGGCGGGTGTGAATTCCACGACCAGGCCGAGGAGCTGGCGCGCGACCGGGCGAAGAAACTCTTCGGCTGCAACTTCGCCAACGTCCAACCGCACTCGGGCGCGCAGGCCAACGCCGCGCTGTTCCTCGCGCTGCTCAACCCCGGCGACACCTTCGCGAGTCTCGAGCTGTCCGACGGCGGGCACCTCTCCCACGGGCTCAAGGTCAACATGAGCGGCAAGTGGTTCAACCCGGTCCACTACCCGCTGATCCGCGATGAGGACTCGCCGGCCTTCGAGACCATCGACTACGACGCGGTCGAGGCGGTCTGCATGGAGCACAAGCCCAAGCTGCTCATGTGCGGCTACTCGGCCTACCCGCGCGTGATCGACTTCGAGCGGTTCCGCCAGATCGCCGACAAATGCGGAGCGATCCTGCACGCCGACGTGGCGCACATCGCGGGACTCATCGCCGCCGGCGAGCACCCCTCGCCCTTCCCCCACTGCCACGTCGTCACCACGACCACGCACAAGACCCTGCGCGGGCCTCGCGGCGGGCTGTTCCTCACCAACGATGAGGACCTCGCCAAGAAATTCGACAAGGCACTGTTCCCTGGCACGCAGGGCGGGCCGCTCATGCACGTGGTGCTCTCCAAGGCCGTCGCCTTCGGCGAAGCGCTGCAGCCGAGCTTCAAGCACTACCAGCAGCAGGTGAAGGCCAACGCCCGCGCGCTCGCTATGGCGCTGATGGACGCCGGCTACCGCATCACCTCCGGCGGCACCGACAACCACCTCATGCTCGTGGACCTGCGCACCCGCGACGCCGATCTGACCGGCGCCGACGCCGAGAAGTGGCTCGAATCAGCCGGCATCATCTGCAACAAGAACGGCATCCCGCAGGACCCGCGCCCGCCCATGAAGACCAGCGGCCTGCGCCTGGGCACGCCCGCCCTGACCACGCGAGGCTTCAAGGAAGAGCAGATGACCACCGTCGCGTCGTTCATCGATCGCGTGCTCGAGAGCAAGGGCGACGAGTCGGTCGCGCAACAGGTGAAAGCCGAGATCCAGGAACTCTGCGAGCGGTTCCCGCTCCCCAACGCCGCGACGGCGACGCCGGCCTGATCCGAACGGGAGAAGCGAGACCCACATGCGCCGAGGCACCCGACAGATCGCGATGGGCCTGATCGCGCTGTCGAGCGTCGGCGCCACCTTGGCGCTCGAGGACGCGCCGAGGCCCACATGGACCGCCGTCGACCACACTGATCTGTTCCTGCACGATCTGACCGAGGGCCCGGCCACCTTCGCCGGGGCGTTCGTCACAGACGAGCAGGGAAACATCACCAGCACCTTTTCTCCGATCTCGGAGGTGAAGTTCGCCCACGGCAGCACAGGAGTCATCGCGGCGCGATCGGACCAGCCCGTTGCCCTGGAATCCGCGCACGATCGGGTGATCCTCGTCAACGCGACCGAGCACACGATCGCGGCGTACTTCCAGACCGGGAGCGCCCTGCGAGAGATCCGCCTGCTCCCCGGCGAGGGCGTGGCCATCGGGAAACTCACAGTGCTCGCGAGCAATCGCTTCCGCAAGGGCTGCCTCGGCGCGTGCGAAACCGAGGACGGCGTGCGACGCCCCGTGTCGATGTTCTGCTCGGACGTCTTCGCGGATCACGACGAGACGGCCCACTGCAACTGCCGCTCTCTCGAGGGAACGAACTGCTGGGCCTACGACGAGGAGCGGAACCTGCTCGACGGAAAGATCGTGAACTGCAGAAGCGGCCTGCTCGCGGTGGACCCGAACCGATGAGGGCTTCGCGAGGGAATCGATGTACGCGGTGACACGACCGTCGACCGGAGTCACGGTTCGGGCGGCGTTGTCCAAATGGCAGAAAAGCCCGTACAGATGCTCCGGAATTTGTTCTTGTATCCCTCCCCGACAGCGGAGTATCCTCGGTACAGAACGCGGCTCCGTTGCCGCGAAGACAGAGGATCGGACCATCGGAGGTTCAAGATGAAACCTGGATTGCGGAGTTTGGGTCTCGGCGGCGTTGCCGTTCTCAGCACGATCGCGGCGTGCGTGGTTGGGCTGAGCGTCGGCCCGGATTCCGTGGCAGACGTCTCTGGGGACTGGGAACCCGTCGACCGAACCAAACTGTTCCTCCACGATCTGACCGCGGCTCCGGCCACGTTTGTTGCCGCCATGAAAGTGGCAGAGGACGGTTCGGTCACCGGCGAGGTCGCGGCGCTGTACGCGCTGCAGTTCAGACACGGTCCGAACGGCGTCATGGCCGCTCGCTCAACCGATGAAGTCGGATTGGGTCGGCAGGCCGACCGCGAAGTGCTCTTCAACGCTTCGACCGAAACTCTGATGGCATACTTCGAGGTTCCGGGTGGCCTGAGGGAGTTGCTCCTGCTGCCCGGTGAGGGCGCGGCGATCGGGAAAATGGATCCGCTCATCGCCACGCGCACCCAGCACGGGTGCCGATGCGTGTGCACGGGTGAGGACCCCGAGTCGGGCGAGCCGATTCGACAGATGATGTTCGTGGCATGCCAGTCGGTGGTCGCGGGGCATGAACCCGGCACCCCGTGCGAATGCTCGGGCATCGAGAACGAGAACTGCTGGGTCCCGGAACCCGTGCATCCCGATTTCGACGGGCTGGTCCGCACTTGTGTGAGCGGGTTCATTCCAGCCAGCAAGCGTAAAGGCCACTGATCCTACCGAACGCTCGTTCCGCATGACACGCCCGCCGACCGGGGCTACGCTTCGGTCGGTTTTTTGCTGTTGTCACGAAGAGTCCGCTCGTCTACATGGAGACCCGCATGCCCACCCCGAAACTGCTCGCCTTCTCCGGATCGCTCCGCGTCGAATCGTTTAATCAGAAGATGGTCAACGTCGCGGCGCAGGGCGCACGCGAGGCCGGCGCGGAAGTCACCGTGTTCTCGCTGCGCGACTACCCGCTCCCGCTGATGGATGAGGACCTCGAAGCCGCGACCGGACTGCCCGAGAACGCCAAGAAGCTCAAGGACCTGTTCAAGAGCCACCACGGCGTGCTGCTCGCATCGCCGGAGTACAACGGCTCCGTATCCGGGGCTCTCAAGAACGCCATCGACTGGGTCAGCCGCCCGCTCGGAGACGACGAACCGCTCGAAGCGTTCGGCAACAAGGCCTGGTGCATCATGTCCGCGTCCCCCGGCGGGCTCGGCGGCATCCGCGGGCTCATCCACCTCCGCTCCCTGCTCGGCGGCATCCGCGTCCACGTCATCCCCCAGCAGCACGCCCTCAGCGGCGCTGGAAACGCCTTCGACGACGACGGTAACCTCACCGACGAGAAGCAGCGCAAAACCGTGATGGATCTCGGACGCACCCTCGCGCAGACCTGCGCGAAGCTGAATGCCTGAGCGTCGGCTGTCAAACCGCATACAAAAACCGCCGGCCCCGAGGGAGCCGGCGGTTTTGTCAGAACACCGCGGCGCGATCGCCGCTGGCGAGAGAGGGCCTTGAAAACCGTTTACGCGCGACGACGGCGGTACATCACCACGCCGGCGAGGCCGAGCAGCGCGGTCGCGCCGGGCGTCGGGATGATCGAGCCCTGGGTGATGATGCGCACGTTGTCGACGTGCACACCGGTGCTGTGCATCGCGCCGGTGAGGGTAAAGCCGTCGGGCGAGATCGTGAGGAACTCGGCGACCGAGCCCTCGAGGCTACCGCGCCGACGGAGATCGCTGTTGGTCGTGTACGTCGCGTTCGCGCCCAGGAAGTCCGAATCGTCGAGCGTCGTGCGGAACAGCGTGGCATCGGCCCAGTCGCCGCCGACGATCAGGCCGAGGATCGGCTGCTCGAACGTGATCGAGAAGTTCATCAGCATGCCGAAGTTCGGGTTGTTGCCGACAAGGTCCTGGTGGATGAAGTAGCTGTCGATGAAGGTGCCAGCTTCGATCGCGAACGGCTGCGCCGGACGGTTGAAGCGGGTGTAGGTGCCCGCCGCGCCAGGAATGTCAGCCATAAGGTCGCTGTCGAGGGTATGGCCTACCGTCTCGACGTAGAGGGCCATGTGCTCGTTGCTGGTCATCTGGTCGTACTCGAACGACACCGGGTTCTCGGTGTCGCCGACGAGCTGCAGTTGGCCCGTCCACGTCGCGATGCCAGCCAGTGCCGAACCGCTG
>CAXAVQ010000045.1:0-11902 GCA_963971985.1 uncultured bacterium | reverse complement strand
TTCTCCGATGAGGGCGTGCGCACCAACCTCACGCTCTGCTTCCAGCCGCTCCAGGCCCTCATGGTCGCCAAGGCCGGCGCTTTCCTCGTCAGCCCCTTCATCGGGCGCGTCGACGACATCGGCGAGGACGGCATGCTCCTCATCGAGAACATCCGCCAGATCTACGACAACTACGGCTTCACCACCAAGATCCTCGCCGCCTCGATCCGCCACACCAAGCACATGCTCGACTGCGCCCTCGCCGGCGCCGACGTCGCCACCGTGCCCTTCGGCGTCATCAAGGGCCTGATGAACCATCCGCTCACCGACAGCGGCCTCGAGAAGTTCCTCGCCGACTACAAGAAGGCCTTCGGCGGCTGATCAGGCCCCGCCCGGCGAGCGCCAGACGTCGCCGTCGGCGATCTCGACCGAATTGCCCGCCGGGTCGCGGAAGTAGATCGATCGCGCCCCGGTCGGCCAGTCGCGCTCCATCTCGATGGCAACGCCGAGTTGCTTCAAACGGGCTCGCCATTCGCCCAGCCCGTCCGCAGCGCACGAGAAGCACACGTGCCCCGGCCCGGTCGCGCCGTGGGGCGGCACCTTCCCGTCGGTTTCATCGGCTGCGAGTTCGGGCTGGAAGATCAGCAGCACGCTTGTTGGATCAACCCGAAACGATGCGCCGCGATCCGAAAGCGTGATCGACGGGAAGCCGAACACCCGCTCGTAGAAGGCGACCGTCGGCGTCAGGTCCGGCGCGTACAGCACGGTCTCGTGGATGCCCGTGATGGCAGGGGGTCCATCCGCCATGGCTGGCCGTTCAGTCGACGAGGAAGGTGAACTCGATCTCGACGGGCGCGTTCAGCGGGAGCGAGGAGACGCCGACCGCCGCGCGAGCGTGTTTCCCATCGTCGTGCATGAGTTCCGCGAGCAGGTCGGAGGCGCCGTTGATGACCTTCGGCTGGTCGCCGAAGCCCGCTTCGCAGGCGACGAACCCGCCGAGGCGGACGACCCGCCGAACGCGCTTCAGGTCACCGATCTCCTGTTCGAGGGCGGCAAGGGCGTTGAGGGTGCACTGGGCGGCGCACTTCTGGGCGTCCTCGATCGAGACGTCTTTGCCGACGAGGCCGGTGGCTATGAGTTGCCCATCCACAAATGGGAGTTGTCCGCTGATGAAGACCATGCTCCCGCTGTGGATCGAGACCGCCGGGACGTAGGACGCGACGGGGGGCGGGGCCTTGGGGAGTGTGAGGCCCTGATTTTTGAGTTCCGTGAGGAGATCGGCCATCGTCGGCTCCCGTCCGGGGTCTATAATAGGTATATGTTCGGTTTCGCTGAATCTTGAATTTTTTTCGGGCGTCTTGAGGACACCCGGAACCGTCGGTGCTTGACGGGCGAATGGTCTGGTGTATGGTATCGACTTGGGAGCCTTGCGCAGACCCTGTAAAGATCGTATCCCCTTGACTGCTCTGATTTTCGGTCGTTCGACCGGAGCCTCATTCAAACGATCTCCAGACTGCGACCTCCCACTCGAACCCCATCCGGTTCCCCCCTCGGGTGTTCCGTGTGGCTGAGGGCCTTCTTCGACGAAGATCGGCCTTCCCCGGATGGAGTCAGTGAATCTGGCGGATCGTCTGATCCGCCGTCGTACGTCAGGAGACTGTTTCTATGCAGAACACTCGCAACAAGCGATCGGGCTTCACGCTCGTCGAGCTTCTGGTGGTCATCGCGATCATCGCGCTGCTCGTCGGCATCCTGCTGCCCGCTCTGTCCAAGGCGCGCAAGAACGCCGCTCAGGTCAAGTGCCTGACCCAGGCCCGCTCCATCGCGCAGGGCTTCAACCAGTGGGCTTCCGACAACGCCGGCAACTACCCGCTGCCGTCGCTGATCGACCGCGTCGGCGACACCGAGCAGATCAACGCCGGCAACGACCGTCGCGACCGCTCGGGCGCGATCTACTCGCTGCTCATCTTCAACGACATCCTCGTCCCCGACGCCATGGTCAGCCCCTCGGAGGCCAACGGCAACATCCGCGTGTACGAGGAATATGAGTTCACCTCGCCCAACGGCACGGTGAACGAGCGTCGGGCTTCGTGGGATCCCAAGTTCAAGGGCACCCCGCGCCCCGAGGCCTCCGGCGTTCAGGGCATCGACGATTCCGTCGGTCACGTCTCCTACGCCCACGCCACCCCCTACGGCGCCCGCCGCGCCCAGTGGAAGAACACCTTCAGCACCTCGGTCCCCGTCGTCGCCAACCGTGGCCCGGTCTACCAGGACCAGCAGACCCCCGACCCGCAGCAGGGCTGGCAGCAGGTGCTCAACACCGCGACCGGTGAAGCGTCGACCGCCAACCTCGTCCACGGTTCCTTCGGCGAGTGGCGCGGCAACGTCGTCAAGGCCGACGAATCCGGCAAGTTCGAGAACGACCCGGACCCCTCCTCGGTCACCTTCAACGACAACACCGGCGCCGACACCATCGCCCAGCGCGACAACCTCTTCGTCGATGAGACCAACGAGGGCAACAACCTGAGCGATCAGGCCCGTCGCAACGCCTACCTCCGCCTGTACACCCAGGGCGCATCGGCCAGCGACGTTCAGAGCATCGCCACCGTCCTGCAGCCCGGCGGCGGGTTCGCCTGGGTCGACGGCATCTGAGCCGATCGCCTCGAGCAGGGCGGCAACCGTCGTCTCTGCTGCAACAGCAAGTCCCCGGCACCGTGTTTCCATGCGGTGCCGGGTTTCTCGGAACCGCAGGCCAGATTCGGCCGTACAGACAAATAAGCCACGACCCGCCCCATCCAGACGCATCGCGCGCCTGATCTCTAAAGCGGAACGGTCGACAGAACGAAAGTGGAGTAGACGCATGAACAAGAAGCGTGGATTTACCCTCGTCGAGCTGCTGGTGGTGATTTCGATCATCGCCCTGCTCATCGGCCTCCTTCTGCCCGCGCTGAGCAAGGTCCGCAAGAGCGCCCAGGAACTCAAGTGCCTCACCAACGTGCGCGGCATCCACCAGGGCCTCGTGAACTGGGCCCAGAGCAACGACGAGAGCTACCCCATCCCGTCGGTGCTCGACCGTGCGAACTTCACCGAGCCCGCCGCCCAGCCCAACCAGCCCAGCAAGGACCGCACCGGCAACATCTGGTCCATGCTGATCTTCTCGGAAACGCTCAACACCGAGATCTTCATCTCGCCCGCCGAGATCGATCCGGACATCCGCCAGCCGATCATCACCACGAACCGCGATTCCAGGGAGTTCAACTACGCCTTCCCCACCACCGCCGAGAACCCGGCCAAGGCGCTCTACGACCCGCAGTTCCGCGGCTCGAAGCTGGACGAGCAGGAGAGCAACCCGCAGGTCACCGCTCAGATCTACGGGCACAACAGCTACGCCCACATCCCCGTCGGCGGTGCTTCGCTGGAGAACTGGTCGACCGTCACCGCGCTCGGCAACATCGCGGTCCTCGGCAACCGTGGCCCGGTCTACGTGCCGGCGGGCGGCGGCAACCCGATCTCCGCTGGCCCCTCGGAAGAGTGGCGCCTCGCGCAGGGCGGCAGCGCCGGCTCCGTTGGTGAGAACTCCCAGACCCTGCTCATCCACGGCTCGCGCAACAGCTGGTCGGGCAACGTGGTCTACAACGACGGTTCGGGTCGCCTCGAGCGCGAGCCCAACCCGAGCACGCTGCGCCAGCTCCGCAGCACCGACCCGGCGCAGATCGGTCAGCCGCAGCCGAGCTACAACGACAACCTGTTCGCGTTCGAGAACACCGGTGTCCAGCCGAACCTCCGCAAGAATGCCTATCTGCGCATCTGGGCACGCGGCATCCCGACCGTCGGCGGCAACCCGAACCTCACGTACGGCCTCATCCCCATGTCCAACGAGAACGGCACCGCCACCTCGCTCGGCAGCTCGTACGTCTACAACGACTAAACCCGGCCGAACAACCTGAGACTCTTCAGCCGGCCTCCCTTCGCGGAGGCCGGTTTTTATTCGCGGATCACCGAGTACAATGCCCCGTCCCATGCCGACAGACACCGCACAATCCTCCCCGACGGTCTACCTCGAGACCTTCGGCTGCCAGATGAACGAGCTCGATTCTGAACTCATCACGGGCCAGTTGCGCTCGCTGGGCTACCGCTTTTCCGGCGAGCCGGACGACGCGTCGGTGGTGCTCTACAACACCTGCTCGGTCCGCGATCTGGCCGAACAGAAGGTGCGTTCGCGTCTGGGCGAGATGGCGCTGCGCAAGCGCCGCCAGCCCGACCTGGTGGTGGGGGTGCTGGGCTGCATGGCCGAGCGCGACGGCGCGGACATGATCCGGCGCTTCCCGGTGGTCGATCTGCTGTGCGGCCCGGCGGAACTCGACAAGCTGCCGTCGCTGCTCGACAACGCGGTGCGGACCCGGCGCTCGATGCTCTCGGAGTTGCCGGAGGACGAGCGTCACCCGCTGCACGACGAGGCCTCGGGCGACTGGAGCCACCCGCTGGCGTCGCGCTCGGTGAACGCGATCGCGCTGCAGGGCAGCGCCTCACGCCGGAGCGGCACGCTCGCCGCGGCGGGCGACTCGCTGGAGATGCTCGACCTGTCGCGCACGGTCTCGCCGACGGACGACCAGCACAATGGCTCGGCGTACGTGCGGATCACGCGCGGCTGCAACAAATTCTGCACGTATTGCGTCGTGCCGCACACGCGCGGCGCGGAGATCCATCGCCCGCCGGACCACATCGTCGACGAGTGCAAGCGCCTCGCGGATGCCGGTGTGATCGAGATCACGCTGCTGGGCCAGACGGTGAACCACTACCGCTTCGAGCACGGCGCGGCGGTGACCGTCGACGGCGTGCTCCAGCCCCAGAAGGGCCGGACCTACAAGGGATCGCACAACCGCGACCTGTACGCCGGCGAGAACACCACGACCTTCGCCGACCTGCTGAGGCGCATCCACGATGAGGTGCCGGCCATACAGCGCCTGCGCTTCGTGACCAGTTACCCGAAGGACTTCGGCGACGATGTGCTGGAGGTGATGCGCGACTCGCCCCGGATCTGTCGCTACCTGCACTGCCCGGTGCAGTCGGGCTCCGACGAGGTGCTCAAGCGGATGAACCGGGGCTACACCGTGGCGGAGTACATGGACTTCGTCGAGCGGGCGAGAGCGATCCTGCACGAGCCCGAGAAGGGCAGGCCGCTGACGATCGCCGGCGACATCATCGTCGGCTTCTGCGGCGAGACGGACGAGGACTACGCCAAGACCGTCGAACTGCTCGAGCGTGTGCGCTTCAAGAACAACTTCATCTTCAAGTACTCGCCCCGCCCCGGCACCGCGGCGTACGGAAGAATCCCCGACGACGTCCCGGAGCAGGTCAAGCGCGACCGCTGCAACGACCTGCTGGCGGTGCAGAACCGCATCTCGGCGGAGATCAGCAAAGAGCAGATCGGTCGCGAGTTCGACGTGTTCGTGCAGGGCGTGAGCGTGCGCGAGCGCAAGAAGCGTCAGGAGCCCGCGAAGAACGGCGCGATCGGGCTGACCGTGTCGGGCAAGTCGCTGGACGGCGAGCCGAGCGCGTGCAGCGTCGACGGGTCGAGCGTGGTGACCGACGAGGCCGTTCGGAGCGGGCCGGTGCAGATGAGCGCCCGGACCGACGGCGATCTGATCGTGGTGTTCGACTGCCCGGAAGGGCGCTCGCCCGACGACCTGATCGGAAAGATCATCCGCACCCGCGTGCACGATGCCAGTGCGCTGACGCTGTTCGGGACGCTGGTCGACTGATCCTCTGCGACCTTCCCCGTCTCAGCCGCCGAACTGGTCGGTGTTGTCGGGCTTGGGCATCCGCGCGACCTGCTCGGCGAGCCACTCGTCGGCGAGTTCGACGACCTTCTCGTTGAACTCGTGCACGAAGCGTGAGGGCACGTTGTTGGGTCGGTTGTTGATCAGGATGCTGAAGACGACCTGCCTGCCGGTTTCCGGATCGATGACGTAGCCGGAGAGGGCGTGGACGCCGTTGAGGTAGCCGCTCTTGGCGTGGACGCGATGGTCGAGGTCGGCGTCCTGCATGCGTTTCTCCAGCGTGCCGCGACCGGGCCGGGCGAGCGAGGCGATGAAGGCGTCGGCGAGTTCGGGGTCGTTGGCGAAGGAGATCAGCCACTCGGCGAGGGCCTGCGGCGTGACGGCGTTGGAGCGGGACATGCCCGAGCCGTCGGCGACGACGACCGCGCTGGCCGGGCTGCGCTCGAGGCGTTCCTGCACGAGCATGCGAAGGACCGTGCCGCCGTTGGCCCACGAGCCCGGCTGCCCGGTGACCTCGTGCCCGATGCGCTTGAGCAGGGCCTCGGCGTAGAGGTTCTGTGAGTCCTCGTTGGTGCGGCGCAGGACGATGTCCATGGGCGTGCGGACGACGTGGAGGTCGGTCCGATGCTCGACGTGGTCCTCGGAGGTGGCGCGTCGGACCGTTCCGACCGAGACGCCGACGTTGGCCAGGCGGTCCTTGAGGATCGCGCCGAAGTGGGTCGCGTTGTCGTGGATGGTGACCTTGATGGGGCTGCCGACCCAGCGAACATCGCCGCGCAGGACGAGGTTGTTCGTGCCGTGGGCCCGGGCCGCCCAGACGGTCTGCTGGCCCTTGCCGACCGAGCGGGCCTGATTGCGGACGCGGATGTCGGGCGAGTCGGGCTCGACGGTGAAGGTGGGGGGCTCGCGCTCGCGGGTCGGGCGGGTGAAGACCTCGACGACGTTGGTGTAGAAGTTCAGCCCGCTGACCTCGGCGCAGTACCACTTGTTGAGCTGCTCGACGGGCCAGGTCGGGTGGACGTATTCCTCATCGAAGATGCGGGTGTCGAGGACGAGATCGTCGAATTCGGTGACGCCGGTCGCGACCACGGCGTCGACCCAGATGCCGAGGAACTGCTCGATGGACAGGCCCATCTCCTCGAGCAGTTCGGGGTCGGCGAACGCGGGGTCGCCCCCGGCGAGGACGAGCAGGTTCGGCTTGGTCGAGCCGGCCTTCGGCGGGAGGGTGGCGAGGGTGGTTTCGAAGGAGAAGTCGGGGCCGAGGATGTGCAGGGCGGCGCCGGTGGTCAGCAGCTTCATGTTCGAGGCGGGGATGAAGCGGTTGCCGGCCTTCTCGGAGCCGAGCGTGCGCCCGGACTCGGGGTCGGCGATGACGACGCCGACGGTGGCACCGCGCAGGCGGGATTCGTTGACCAGCCGGTCGAGTTCGCTCTGCAGTTCCTGGCCGATCGCGCCCGCGGGGAGCGCGAGGAGGGCGGTCAGGGCGAGGAGCAGGATCGATCGGGTTCGCGTCATGGTGGCGTCTCTCCGGGCGAGCGTTCTGAGCGGATGATTGGAAATGTGAACCGGGCGGATTGCCTTGTCATCGACCGGTCCGGCTGGTGGGCTCCAACGGTGTGCAACCGGTGAAACGGGGCGGGGTTTCGGCGATCGGGCATCGCAGCGACTACACTGGCGGGTCCGTTTTCGGGACCGTTCACGATATGCCCCTTACCGCCGGGAGAGACATCATGGCCGAGGCCAAGCCGGAGATCGCGTTCGACGAATTCGCCAAGGTGGACCTGCGCGTGGCGAAGGTCATCAAGGCCGAGGAGCACCCCAACGCGGATCGCCTGCTCAAACTCCAGGTGGACGACGGCTCGGGCGAGCCTCGGCAGATCTGCGCGGGCGTGAAGGCCTACTACAAGCCGGAAGATCTGGTCGGCAAGCACATCGTGATCGTGGCGAACCTCGCGGCGCGGAAGATCCGCGGCGAGGAGTCTCGCGGCATGCTGCTGGCCGCCAGCGACGCCTCGAAGGGCGAAGAGGAGCGGAACGTGGTGCTGATGACGCCGATGAGCGAGATCGCGCCAGGCTCGATCGTCAGCTGATCGGCTCGGCGGGGTCCGGCGCGGGCTCGTCGTCGATGAGATCGCGGACTTCGAGTTCGCGCGAGGCCATGGCCTTGCTGATGAAGATGCGCCGGCCGTCGATGATGGCCGGGACCATGCCGGGCAGGGTCGGTCGGTCGGTCGGGAGATCGATGGCGTGCCACGGGATGGACATCGGCGCGTGCAGCGCGCCGATGACCGGCGGCAGGCGCAGGTGCAGGTGGTCGTCATCGATGGCGTAGGCCACGAATTTCTTGTAGCGGAAGATCGGCGAGAAGAAGATGCTTCCGACGCCGCGGCGCGCGCCGACGGCGGGTTTGGTCGCGCGGTATCGCTTCGAGAGGTCCCACCAGCCGCTGAACATCACCGCGATCATCATGACCGGCAGCCAGATGAAGGCGAGGCCGACGATGACGACGAGCGGGATGAGGACGTAGTTCGGGAGCACCGCGACGGCTTAGTTCCACTGATCCGGTTCGGATGAGTCCGCTGGGCTGCCGGAGCCGAGCTGTGAACGCAGCTGCATTTCCTGCTCGACCATGACGCGATCAGCGTAGGCCCAGTAGGGACCCATGTGGAAGCGTACGCGCTCCGGGTTGGCGGGGTCCGGGCTGATGTCCTCGATGCCGACCCACGGGATGCTGATCCACGGGTACTTGGCGAGGATGTCCGAATCCTTGCGGAGGTGCAGGTGGTCCTGGTCGGCGTGGAACTGGACGAGCACGGGGAAGGCCTTGGTCTTCAGGAAGCGCAGGCCCCAGTAGGCGATGCCGAAGAAGAACAGCGCGAACACGGCGACGGTGATCCAGCGGAGGTAGTTGGGCGACTGGATCCAGCCAGCGAGCATGCCGACGATGACGCCGATCGAGCCGATCGCGAGCACACCGGCCAGAGCAAAGACGCAGCCGAAGCGACCCCTCCGGGCCTCGGACGCGATGGTGAAGGGCTCGCTGGTGACGGCGAACGCAGCGGTCTGCGGCTTGCGATCGGTGGGGACCTCGGTCGCCGGCCACTGCTGGGCGAGCTTCGACCACGGGCCGAAGACCGCGCCGGCGGCGTTCATGATGAACGACAGCAGCAGAATGCCACCGACGATGACGCCGAAGATGATGAAGATGACCGGGTTGATCGAGGGCACGGGCTGCTCCCTTGGCTGGCGGTTGGGCAAAGGGTAGCGGGCGGGAAGAAAAAACGCGGCCCCCTGTGCTGGGCCGCGTTTGAGCCGCGAACGGAGAGAACTCGAAAGCACTCGCCGGCGCGGAATGCCCTCTTGTGAAGGGCAGAGAGAGCGGATTGTGCTGGCAGAACCCACGGGCGGTGCCTGCTCATTCATGGATCGGCGCAGACCCATGGTTTCCTGTAGGTAAGGGTACCCGAAGGGCCAGCTGGTTCGGATGCGAAAATGGGGAATCTGTGAGGCCGAATGCGGTCCGACAGTTCGGGAGCGCAAAAACTGCCGATGCGCTCTCAGAACAGTAGGGGCCGGAGGTACTCGCCGGTGTGGCTGCCTTCGGTCTCGGCCACCTCTTCGGGGGTGCCGGATGCGATGATCTGGCCGCCGCCGTCGCCTCCTTCGGGGCCGAGGTCGATGATCCAGTCGGCGCACTTGATGACATCGAGGTTGTGCTCGATGACGACGAGGGTGTTGTCCTGGTCGGCGAGGCGGTTGAGGACCTCGATGAGTTTGCGGACATCCTCGAAGTGCAGGCCGGTGGTGGGCTCGTCGAGCACGTAGAGGGTGTGCTCGCTGGTGGGCAGGCCGTGGTGGGTGGTGCCCTTGCCGAGTTCGGTGGCGAGTTTGACGCGCTGGGCCTCGCCGCCGGAGAGGGTGGTGGAGGGCTGGCCGAGCTTGATGTAGCCGAGGCCGACATCGAGCAGGCACTGGCTGAAGCGCAGGATCTTGGGGTGGTTCTCGAAGAAGGAGCAGGCCTCCTCGATGGTGAGGTCGAGGACGTCGGCGATGTTCTTGCCCCGGTAGGTGACGTCGAGGGTCTCACGGTTGTAGCGCGAACCCTTGCAGACTTCGCACTCGACGAAGATGTCGGGGAGGAAGTGCATCTCGATCTTCTTGACGCCTTGGCCCTGGCAGGCCTCGCAGCGTCCGCCCTTCACGTTGAAGCTGAAGCGACCGACCTTGTAGCCGCGGATCTTGGCTTCGCGGGTCTGTGCGAAGGTCTTTCTGATCTCGTCGAACATGCCGGTGTAGGTGGCGGGGTTCGAGCGCGGCGTGCGCCCGATGGGGGACTGGTCGACCTCGATGATGCGGTCGATGCGGTGCAGGCCGTTGATGCGCGTGTGCTGGCCGGGCTTGTCGCGGCTGGAGGTCAGGTGCTTGCGGGCGGCCTTGAGGAGGATGTCGTTGACGAGGGTGGACTTGCCCGAGCCGGAGACGCCGGTGACGCAGACCATGCCGCCGAGCGGGAAGGTGGCGTCGACGTTCTTGAGGTTGTTTTCCTTCGCGCCCTTGATGGTGACGGCGTCTTTCGTGCTGAGCACGCGGCGCTCGTCGGGGACGGCGACTTCCATGCGTCCGGACAGGTACTTGCCGGTGAGCGAATCGTCGGACTGTTCGATGTCGGCAACGGAGCCCTGCGCGATGACGCGCCCGCCGTGGACGCCGGGTCCGGGGCCGATGTCGAGGACGTGGTCGGCGCAGCGGATCATTTCCTCATCGTGTTCGACGACGAGGACGGTGTTGCCGATATCGGCGAGGTGTCGGAGGGTGCGGATGAGGCGGGTGTTGTCGCGCGCGTGCAGGCCGATGGTGGGTTCGTCGAGGACATAGGCCGCGCCGACGAGGCCGGAGCCGACCTGCGTGGCGAGGCGGATGCGCTGGGCCTCGCCGCCGGAGAGCGTGGCGGTCTTGCGATCGAGCGAGAGGTATTCGAGGCCGACGGAGGCAAGGAAGCCGAGGCGGGCCCTGACCTCGCGGACGATGGGGTCGGCGATCTGGGACTGCTCGGAGGTGAGCTTGAGCGCCTCGGTGATGCGCAGGGCGGTCGCGATGTTGAGTTTGGTGAAGTCGGCGAGGTTGAGGCGCTTGGGGTCGGTGTTGAGGCCGCGGGTTTCGCGGTGGTCGAGGACTTCCTTGGGGAGGGCTTCATTGCTGTTGATGAAGACCGAGAGCGACTCGATGCGCAGGCGGTCGCCGAGGCAGTTCGGGCAGGTGCGCTCGGTCATGAACTGGTGGAGGAAGTCCTTGGCCCACTGGCTCTCGGTGCGCTCGAACCAGCCGTGGAGCATGGGGACGACGCCTTCCCACTCGGCGCCGAACTTCTTCGAGTCGGCTTCGGTGGTGCCGTAGAGCAGGATCTGGCGGAGCTCGTCGCCGAGGTCGGCGATGCGCGTCGATGGGGAGACATCGAACCAGCGACAGAAGCGCCGGATGTATCGCCCGGAGAACATGCCGCCGGGCCCGGTCTTTTTCCACGGAGCGATGCCGCCGCGCAGGATGGTCTTGTCTTCGTCGGGGAGGACTAGTTCCTCGTCGAATTCGAGTATTGCACCGAGGCCGTGGCAGTCGGGACAGGCGCCGTGGGGACTGTTGAAGGAGAACAGGCGGGGTTCGAGCTCGGTAAGCGAGCACTCGGGGTGGTCGGCGCAGGCGTACTTCTCGGAGTAGACGGTGTCGGACCATGTGCCATCGCCCTGATCGACGGTGACGACGACCACACCCTCACCGACGCGCAGCGCGGTCTCGACGGATTCGCTGAGGCGCTGGCGGGCTTCGGATTTGACGACGACGCGGTCGATGACCGCCTCGATGGTGTGTTTTTCGTAGCGCCCGAGATTCAGCGGGTTCTCGGATTCGTCCTTGAGCGCTTCGCGCAGGTCGACGATTTCGCCGTTGACGCGGGCGCGGATGAAGCCGTTGGCGACGAGGCCGTCTGCGACTTCCTTGTGGAAGCCCTTCTTGGAGCGGACGACGGGGGCGAGCACCATCAGGCGCGTGCCCTCGGCGAGGGCCTGCACGGCATCGGTGATCTGGGAAGGGTTGGACGAGGAGATCGGCTTTCCGCAGCGCTCGACGACGGTGCCGTCCTTCTTCGTCTT
>CAXAVQ010000044.1:0-12015 GCA_963971985.1 uncultured bacterium | reverse complement strand
TCCCGTTCGATGAAATACTCCCAGTCGGTCTCGCGCGGTCCCGAACGCTCCCAGCCCTTGCTGGCGTAAATCGGGATCGTCGCCCGGCGAAGCGTGACGTCGATGAGTTCTTCTTCGCCCTCGCGCTCGATCGACAGGGTCACGGGGGTGCCGTTCGGACCGGTGATCTTGTCGACCGCCTGCGAGAGCATGATGCCCAGCGTGTCAAAGCCGTCGATCTTGCGAATGATGTCCCCGGCGCGGATGCCAGCACGTGCCGCCGGTGTTCCCGACAGCGGCGTGACCACCTGGAGTTCCAAAGCATCGTTCAGCGAGATCTGGATGCCCACACCCGTGAACTTGCCCTGCGTGCTGCGGTTGAACCGGGCCAGCTCGTCGGGCCAGATGATCGCGGAATAGTCGTCGAGTTCCCCCATGGCGCCGTTGCCGAACTCATGCAGCATGGCTTCGGGAGCCACCTGAATCGTTTCCGCGTTGATCCGCATGGTGGTCTGGATGACCGTGTGGATCGTCTGGATCGATTGGTTCGCGTCGGAGTCGCGTCCGCGTCGGTCGTTGATGTACCGCTTGGATTCCTCGATACCGGCAAGGAATGCCTCGACCGCGTCCTGATCACCGAGCTTCGGGAACGCCTCGGCCAGATCCTTCGTCCGAGCCATCGTCGCCATGGCCTCCAGGCCACCGATCGTCATGTCGTACGCGCTGACGCCCTCGACGTGGAAATCGTTGGCGCGGTAAATCGATTCAAGGACCATGAAGTCGGTCACGCCGTCCAGCTTCTCGTGCCAGTCGTCGGCCAAGCCGTTGTAGGGCGGCAGTGCGTCTTTGCCCGCCTCTACGCGCTGAGCGGACTGCATCTCATGCAGGCGCTTCGGGACGTAGAGACGCAGCATCAGCAAACGCTGGTTCAGGCGGTCCAGATCCTCCGCGTAGCGAGCGGACTCCTCGAAGAGGATGTTCAACCGGTTGTACAGGCTGTGGGCGTCGAGCCATTCGCCCTCGGATTCGTGGCTCTCCGCGGCATCTTCGGCGTCGTTGAGCACGCGGCGTACCGCCGGCTTGTCGAGCACCGCCGCCTTGTTGATCGAGAACTCGTAGAGTTCCACAACGCTCAGCAGCGCATCGTCGAGCGAGGTCTCCGCGGGGTACGCGCCGAGTGTCTTCTCTGATTCGGCGATCCGCTCGTCCCGCATTTCCTCGCGGGACTCGATGTTGCGCCGGTACTGCTCAATCGCGCGTCCGAACTCAACGAGCGCGGGGTCATCGAACTCGGTGGGGAGCGACTGCAGCAGTTCCAGCGCGTTGTCTCCCTGACCGGAATCAGCAGACGACCACAGGCGAGCTGACCACTCCGCGAGCCGGTCCCCGGACACGATCTGGCCGGGAGCGGCCTGGGTGGTCGCGGGGGTCGTAAGGCTGGCAAGAATCGTCACGGCACCGAGTGCGGTGGATGCCAGCAGCGTGCGAACGGAAACCTTGGTCATGTGCATACCTCGTGGGGTGAACGTCCCTGTTGCGGTTACACCGCATCCTATGGTGTACGTGCCGGACCGTCCTCCGGTTTGCTCCGACACGCGCCTTCCCCGGAAAATCGGCGTTCGGCCGGCCTGGAGTCCACCAAGGCCCCGGGACTGGCCCCCCGCGTTCCTGTCGGGCTGCAGTTGTACCGGCTGGTGAGTCTGAGGCGGCAGTTCTCGGGCGAACCGGGATCCGAGCCGACCCGCCGCACGTATACTCGTCGAGTGCTGCTTACCGCTTTGATACTGGGAAATGCGACCGGCGCGAGCCCGGATCCCGACGCTGCAAACCGCCTTCGGGTGCTCCTCTGGGCCGGTGTGGTCATTCTCGCCCTGCTGTTCGGGTTGGTACTGCTGCTGACGGTCCTCCGGCTGGTGCGCCGGCGGTACTTCCGCCACCAGGAAGCCGCGGGCGCCCGCGTCGCGACACCGTGGCAGGAAGCCGGCCAGCGGGTTCGCCCGGTCGAAGGTGGGGAATTGATCGAGGGTGCAACCCCCGATGACGACCCGGAGGGCTACCGGCGCCAGGTCGAACAGCAGTCCGACGACCCCAACGACGACACCGGCCCGCTCCCTGATGACGACGAAGACGACGACCGGGGCTGGTGAACCCTGGCCCCGGTCAGCGGTTCACCCGAGGCATGCCGAGGGCGCGTCGCAGGTCGCTGAGTTGCCCCGCGTGCAACGCGTTGTGAAGGCTCACGCGGATCACCAGGTCCCTGAGCGGGTACTCGGTCTCGCCCCAGGCGATGGAATCAGCTAGATCCTCATCCGTCGCCCCCGCGATCGTGTCCGCCAGCGTTTCGATCGCCTCATCGAAACACTCGATGCAGATCTCGAGCGTGGGCCAGAGATTCGGCTCGTCGGTCGGGCTCGAGCCGACCGCGACGGCGTCGGCGTCGAAGCGCGACTGGGTGCCGCGACGGCCGTCTCCCCCGCTCGGAGCGAGGAAAAAGTCCGAAGGAATGCTCGGCCCGCCCGCTCGCTCCGCGAGCCGTCCCATGGTCAGGGCGCAGTGGCCGAGAACCCACGCGACGTGGTTCGGCAACCCGGAGGCCTGCGTCGTCCTCGTGTCGTCGGTGAACCCCGCAAGGAACCGCTTCAGCATCGGGGCCGAGGAGCGAACGGTGTGGGCGAGTGCGCGGGCGGCGGGCGATGAGGTCGCGGGCATGGGTCTCTCTCGATCGGGTGGGACTCAGACGCTCGAATCACCCATGTTCATCGGAAACCGCCGGGTCCACAAGCCCCAGCGTGGCGAACGCCTTCATCCTGATCCGGCACGAGTCGCACCGCTCGCACGGACACCAACGCCCAGACTCGCTCCGCACCGGGTCGTAGCACGAGTGCGTCAGGCCATAATCCACCCCGAGTTCCATGCCTCGCTGGATGATCTCTGGCTTGGTCAGGTGGAGCAGCGGGGTCATGATGCGCGGCCCGTGGCCCTCCACGCCCGCCTTCGTCGCCAGATCGGCCATGTTCTGGTACGCCGCGATGAACTCCGGTCGGCAGTCCGGGTATCCCGAATAGTCCACAGCGTTCACCCCCGCGAAGATCGCCTGGGCTCCCAGCACCTCGGCGTACCCGAGCGCATAGGACAGGAAGATCGTGTTCCGGGCCGGGACGTACGTCACCGGGATCCCCTGCTCCCCCGGCTCTGAGCCGGGCTCCCCCTTGGGCACATCCATCTCGTCCGAGGTCAGGGCCGAGCCGCCGAAGGCGCGGAGGTCGATCTGTATGACGCGGCGCGACGCGGCACCCAAGGCGTCCGCGACGGCCTCGGCCGCCTGCAGCTCGGCCTGATGGCGCTGGCCGTAGCTCACGGTCAGGCAGTGGCAATCGAACCCGGCTTCCCGAGCGATGGCCAGACACGTCGCGGAATCGAGGCCTCCGGAGAGCAGAACGACGGCGATGGGTGAATCGGTCATGGGACGCGTCACCATAATGACCGGATCGCCGTTTGTGCCGTCGTGACACCCGGATTTCCACCGTTCCGCTCACGGCGACGGCCCACTGGAACGCCGACCGATCATCGGGTATTCTCTTCGGCCCGGCTCACCCCGGTCGGCCTCTTGAGGCCCCCACCCGCCCGGGTGGCGGAATTGGCAGACGCGCTACCTTGAGGTGGTAGTTCCGGAAACGGAGTGGAGGTTCGAATCCTCTCCCGGGCACTTTGACGAACGACGCCGCTCCGGATGGGGCGGCGTTTTTCGTCTCTGAGCTCAAGGCGTCTCACGCGTTCATCGAATCCGACTCGATGACCGGACCCAGCGAGCGGCGCATGATCTTCCCCATCGGGTTCCGAGGCAGTTCGTCGATCCGGCGGATCTCGCGTGGGATCTTGTAGCCGGCCAGCGAACGCTTGCAGTGGGATTTCAGTTCGGACTCGTCGAACTCGGCCCCATCCTCCATTTCCACGAACGCCACGGGCAGTTCACCCCGGACGTTGCAGCTGCGACCGATCACGGCGGAGGCGTGGACGGTAGGGTGGGCATTGAGGACTTCCTCGATCTCACGCGGGAAGACGTTTTCCCCGCCCACGATCAGCATCTCCTTCAACCGTCCGGTGATGAACAGGTGACCGTCGGTGTCCATCTTCCCGATGTCGCCGGTCCGGAAGAAACCCTTCTGGTCGAACGCCTGAGCGGTCTCGTCCTCGAGTTTGAAGTAGCCCTTCATGATGTTCGGGCCGCTGAAACGAATTTCGCCTTCTCGCCCGAGATCGACGTCCCGCTCCGTCTCGGGGTCGACGATTCGGCATGTCAATCGCGGCACGCACGGGCCGACGGAGTGGCGCTTGTAGTCCCAGGGCTGGCACATGTTCGTGACCGGTGAGGTCTCGGTCAGGCCGTACCCCTCGGAAATGCGGACCTCGAAACGCTCGTTGAAGCGCTGGGCGATGTCGTCGGGGAGCGGCTCCGCGCCGGACACGGCGTAGCGGATGCTCCGGAAGTCCCCCGGGCCGGCGTTCTTCACCTTGAGCAGGGCGCCGTACATCGATGGAATGCCGATGAACGCGTGCGGCTTGTGCTTGCGGATCAGCTTGACGATCTGCTGCGGCACAAACCGCGATGTGTAGATCGCGCGGTTGCCGATCGTCAGCGGCAGGATCGTCAGCACCGTCAACCCAAACGAGTGGAACTGCGGGAGCACGCCGAGGAGAGTCGATTCCCTCGTGAACCGAGCGTGCTCGACGGCCTGCTGGACATTGGCGGTGATGTTGCCGTGGGTGAGCATGACGCCCTTGGGCTTGCCGCTGGTTCCCGATGTGTAGAGGAGCACTGCGAGGTCGTCGTCCGAGGCGCGAGCGGGAAGCCGGATATCCGGGAACCCCTTGAACGACAGCTTGTCCATGCGGACCAGCGTGTTCACGTTCGGCTCGAAATCGAGGAACTCGAGCAGCTTCGTGGCGCTGATGACGATGTCCGTCTCGCAGTCATCGATCACGTATTGCAGTTCCTGCTCTCGCAGCAGGTAGTTCAGCGGCACGAGGGTCCTGCCGAGGATCCAGCAGGCCAGAGCCGCGACGGGGAACGCCCCGGACGTCGGGAGCATGACGCCGACGTTGCGGGTCTGGCTCTTGGCCTCGATATGGCTCGCTAGGGGCAGGGCCGCCACGAGCAACTCGATACGCTTCCACTCGCGTTGGTCGTCGATCATCGCGACCTCGAACGGGCGAGTGAGACAACGACGGAGGATCGGCCAGTGGACGCTCATGCGGACTCCTTCGAGATGATCGGTTACGGCTAGTACATACTAACATGCACTCCGAGTCCTGTCCAGACAAACACTTGCGGGAAAACACGCACACGGATTGAACCGGGAGGTAGCGGAGCGGGTACCACCAGAGATCCGGTTGCGACCGTCGCATGTTGCCGCGGCGATCCGGGCACATTCACATAAGGAGGATTCTCATGACGACGCGTTCCATGATCGCCGGACTGCTTGCTGTTTCTGCCGGAACGACTCTGGCTCCGATTACCCTTGCCGAAGCCTCGAATCGCGCCGAGCATCGGATCAACGGCGACATCGAATCGGTGACGGTCTATCGCGGGCAGGCGCTGGTGACACGCTCACTGGATCTGGAGGTCGAACCCGGCATCCACGAAGTCGTCGTGAGCGACCTGCCCGCCTATCTCGTGGAGGGCAGTCTGCACGCGGAAGCCGGAGCCGATGTCAGCATCCGTTCCGTCCGGTACCGCGAGCAGCCGGTTCGGACCGATGTGCGCGAGGAGGTCCAGGCCCTTGACTCGCAGCTCGAACAGCTCCGGTCGTCGCTCTCCAAGCTCGCTCGGCGCGCCGAAACGATCGAAGGACGCAAGGCGTACGTCAAGAACCTCGAGAACTTCACCTCGCAGAACGCGATGGCGGAGCTGTCCAAGGGTGTGCTTGACGCGGGCACGCTCAAGGAACTCAGCGAATTCATCTTCGCCGAGCAGGAGAAGATCGAGCAGCAGGAGATCGAACTTCGCACGCAGCGCGAGCAGGTGGAGGCCGACATCCAGCAACTCGAACGCGAGAAGAACGCGATCGGCGCTCGCTCGACCCGGACCGCTCGGGAGGCGGTCATCGTAGTGGAAACGCGCAACGGACCGGGTCAGGACCTGAGCCTGCGGTACCTCGTGAACCGGGCGAACTGGGACCCGTCGCACACCGTTCGTGCTGATATCTCGGAAGAGGAATTGGTCGCCGAGTACTTCGCCTCGATACAGCAGACCAGCGGCGAGGACTGGAACGATGTGGAGATGAAGCTCTCGACCGCGACGCCTTCACTGGTCGCCAAGGCTCCGCAGCTCACCGCGCTTCGCCTCGAACTAGCGCCGACCGGCGGTTCGGGCCGGCGATTGTCCTCGATGGACCGAGATGCGCTCCAGAAGAGCCAGGTCCAGGCGGAACAGATGCGCAACTCGAACATCGCTGTGTTCGGCAACACGAGGAGCGCGACCGACAACTTCGCCGACCTCGATCGTTCGCTGAACCGTATCTCCATGGACTACCAGTTGATGGAACTGCAATCCGGAACATCGATCGCCTCGGTCGACCAGACCGATTCCACGAGCGCAGGACATACGGTGACGTACTCCATCCCTGGGCGAACCGCTCTGCCCAGTCGGCCCGAGCGCCAGTCGATCCAGATCGCTTCAACGCCGCTCGAGGGCGAGTTCTACAAGGTCGCGATCCCACTGCTCACGAGCTTCATCTACGAGGAAGCAAAGGTCGTCAACGACTCGTCCAACGTGCTGCTCTCCGGCCCGGTGACGACGTACGCCGACGGCCAGTTCGTGGGCTACAGCATGTTCGACGACATCGCGATGGGCGAGCAGATGATCGTCGGGCTCGGCATCAACTCGGATCTGCGCAGCGAGCGGGTCGTGGTTGATCAACAGGAGGACATCCAGGGCGGCAACCGTGTGGTCACGCTGACCGTGCGCCTCTCGGTGCAGAACTTCGGCAACGAGGACACCGTCGTGCGACTGATGGATCGTCTGCCGCAGGTCGACCCGCAGCAGGTCGGGCTGGACATCATCGACGACGGGGCGGAGAGCAGCCCGTTCGTCGATGGCACGCAAGCCATGCGTAGCGACGGACAGATTTCCTGGAACCTGCAGGTGCCAGCGAAGTCGATCGCCGATGAGGCGGCTTCGGTCACTTACACGATCAGGATCTCGCACGACCGGCAGATGAGTCTCACGAGCTCGACGCCGTGACGCCAGGTACCTATCGGTCGGAGTCATCCGGTCGTGACGGCCCGACGCTCTCCTCGAAGAACGGGGCGCCCGTTCGGGGGGAGGGCAGTCTCGCGCTCATCTCTTCGATGAGCTGACGGTCCGGAGCTGATAACTCGCTCGGATCCGGGGTCACGATCTTGATGACGGCGTAGAAGTCGCCGGTGGGCGGCGTGCCGCCTTTCTTCGAGGCCTTGGTGGTGTCGCAGATGCCGTGCCCGCGCACGCGCAGGCGCTGGCCGCTCTGCGAGCCGGGCGGCACCGTCAGGTCGACCGAGCCCTTGAGCAGCGGGACGTTGACCGTCGTGCCGAGCGTGGCCTCGGCGATCGTCAGGGGAAGGTCGGTGAGCACATCCAGCGGCTTGCCCGGGTCGCGACGGAAATGCGGGTGCTTGCCGATGTGCACGGTGGCGATCAGGTCGCCCGCCATGCCCGTGGTGCCGGCGCCGCGTGCCGGGTGACCCGCGCCGCGGACACGGAGTTTCTTGCCGTCTTCGATACCGGGCGGCACGGTGATGTCAATGGTCTGCGTGCTCCCCCCCCGCTGCACCCGGACCGATTCGGTCCCGCCCCGGACGGCGGTCATGAAGGTGATGTGCAGGTCCGTCGTGATGTCCTCGCCGCGCATGGGGCGCGACTTGGCTCTGGCCCCGCCCCTTCCGCGAGCGCCGAATGGCGAGGCCCCGGCTGATCGCCCGCCGACGCCGAAGACCTCTTCGAAGATGGAGCCGATATCGTCCTGCTCGAAACCGGGCATGCCGCCGCCGGATCCGCCGACGTTGGACCAGGTATACGTCCCGCCGGGACGTCCGGACTGCCCGGGTCCGGGGCCGGAGGCGCCGGCGTAGGCGTGGCCGAACCGGTCGTACTTCGAGCGTTTGTCCGCGTCGGATAGAACCTCGTACGCCTCGGAGATCTCCGCGAACTTCTTCGCGGCGTCTTCTCCCTTGTTCACGTCGGGGTGGTATTCCCGCGCGAGTTTGCGATAGGCACGCTTGATCTCGTCTTCGCTGGCACTGCGCGAGACGCCCAGAATGTCGTAATAGTCACGCTTGGATGGCATAGTTCGTCAGATAGTATCCGCGCAAGCGGTCAGATATCGCCCGGTCCTCTACTCGGACCGTGCTCGGCCGAGATCCCGGACGAGGCCCCTCGCGATGGCCAATTGTCCACCATCCCCCGTGTTGGACGGCAAGCCACGAACGTCGATGATGAGCGGGGTGGTCAGCGTGCTCGTCCCGACGGCGACGCGATACGCGAGCATATCGAGCGAACCCTCGCCGGGTGCGACGCGTCCGGAAGACTCGAGATCGCACAGGCGTGCCGACACGAGGCATCCGGACGCCGAGGCCTCAGAGACCGCTTGCGCCGGATCGGCCGACGCGAGGATGATCGTGGCCGGATCGATACCCACCCTAACCGGCCCGTCCGCGGAAAGGTCCTCAGGCCACGGGTAGGCGTGGTTGGCCACGGTGACGCCGATCGACGCGGCGCGCCCCGCGACCTCCGCGAGCACGGCTCCACCGGCCTGCCAGGGCACCGCGATCGAGAGCAGCCGCTGGCCTCCGGTGAGATCGGCGATGTCCGCAGCGAACTCAACCGCGTCGCAGAGGGCACCGACGACGCGATCGATCTTCGTTTCGTCTGAGAAATGGGCCTTGGGGATCCAGAGGTCGACGCCGCTGCAGGCGAGTTCGTGACGCCGGATGTGGGCCGCGAGATCGCGTCGAGCGGAGCGGCTCAGCTCACGCGGTCGGGTGAGCGGGTCCGCGGCGTTGAGCTGGATCGCGTGGTATTCGGCGGATCGGGCGAACTCGAGTGTCGCCCGGATGTCCAGATCCCGACCGTCGGCATCACGCAGGCCCGAAGCGCTCAGCGAGAGTTCGAATGTCGGCAGGGCGAAGGCGTCCATGGGTGTTCTTTTCGCAGACCGGATCGGTTCTGGCAAGCGGCTATCATCCCTGCACCGAGGGAGTTTGCATGACCGAGACAGAAGCGACATCGAACCGCCGGACGATCGAGGGGCTGGCCGAAGCCGGGAGTGCGCTCGCGCTTGGGCTCTGGGCCGGGGTCCTGCTGATGGTCGGCGTGACCGCGGCCGTGACGTTCCCGCTCATGGCGGATCTCGATGTTCAGATCCCACGGTACGAGGCGTTCGACGGCGAGCACCATCGCATCGCCGCCGGGCAGGTGCTGAACCGTGCATTCCTGATCTCCGACTGGATCGGAGTCGGCTGCCTTGCGATCGCCGTCCTTTGCCTTGCACTGCTCTGGATCGTCGGCAAGCCCGCCTTCCGACGGGTTCGACCCGGGCTGGTGCTGCGTTTGGCGTCGCTCGGCGTGCTCTCGCTCATCACCGTCTTCCAGACTGCGGCGTTCCGGCCCAGTCTCAACTCGAAATTCGAGCAACTCTGGGGGGCCGCCCAACGAGGCGAGAACGAACGTGCGGCGGAGATCCGCGATCGGCTCGCGCCGCAGCACGCCAAGGCCAGTTTCCTGCTGGCGACCCAGTTCACACTCGTGCTCGTCGCCGGGCTCAGCAGCGGATTCGACGGGACGACGCGACGTCGGCGTGACGCGGAGGACGGCTCGGCATGAATTCGGGAGTCCTCACGCCATCGAACCCGCGCGGGAAGCGGGATGTCCCGTTCGAGCTGCCTGAGGTCAGCGCGTCGGAAAAGCGTCGGGCCGCCCGGATCTTTTCGCTGCTGGAAGAGCGCCATCCCGATGCGCACTGCGAACTGGATTACACCACGCCCCACGAACTGCTGATCGCGACCATCCTCTCGGCGCAGTCGACGGACAAGGCGGTGAACAAGGCGACGCCTCGGCTGTTCAAGGCGTTCCCGACGCCGCGCGACTACGCTGCGGCGACGCCGAAACAGATCGAACCGTACATCAAGACGATCGGTCTGTTCCGCAACAAGGCCAAGCACATCCACGGCGCGATGACGAGGATCGTGGATGAGTTCGGAGGCGAGGTGCCGCGCACCATGGACGAACTGCTGTCGCTGCCGGGCGTAGCCCGCAAGACGGCCGGGGTTGTGTTGAGCGAAGCCTTCGGGATCCACATGGGCGTTGTGGTGGACACGCACGTACACCGGCTGAGCCAGCAGCTCGGGCTCGTTCCCGAGGGGACGACGATCCCGATGACCGAGCGATACCTGATGGCGCTTCTTCCTCGCGAGAAATGGGGGCAGATCAGCCACCTGCTTATCTTCCACGGTCGTCGCGTGTCGCCGGCCCGGGGCTACGATGTGGAAATACTGCTCGACGACCCTGTCTGTTCTCGCTACTGCACGCGGACGGCGGATCTTCGCAAGCAGGCCAGAAACCGATCCGACTGAGAAAGCACCCGAATGAGCCGACTCGACAAGCTGCACAAACTGCGAGAAGCCGATCCGACCGATGCGGATGTGCCCTACATGATCGCCCAAGAGGTCGCCAAAGAGGGAGACCATGAGACAGCGATCGAGTGGTACGACCGCTGCATCGAACTCGATCCCAACTACCTGTACGCGTACTTCCACAAGGCCAAGTCGCTCGAAGCAAACGACTCGATTGAGGTCGCTGCGGCGACGCTGGAAGAAGGCGTGCGTCGCTCGAAGGCCGAGGCCAACGCGAAGGCGATCGGCGAACTCGGCGAGTACCTGACTCAGCTCCAGGACGATCTCCGCGCGAAGGCGTCGGACTGATTCGTGTCGCGCCTCGGCGACAGCCCGTTCGATCCGCCGGGCTTCGGCAACATGGGCGGGAAGAGCCGTCGGCCTCGTGAGGCGACGGAGACGGACCTGGCGCGACGCCAGATGTACGAATCCCCGCCGGGGGACGCCGTGATCGACGACCTTCGCCCGAGCGGCAGGCAGGGGATGTTCTGGCGCGTCAGCGTGGCGAGTGCATCGAACGGCATCGAGCGCCTCTCGGTGGCGCGTCTGACGCGCGATACCGTCGACGCGCTGCGCCTCGAATCCGGATCGAACTGGACGCCAGCGACGGCGAGCGCGGTTCTTGAGGCGGCTCACCGCTCGGAGGCCAGGCGTTACGCCTTGAACGCTTTGTCCGTACGGAGCATGAGTTCGGGGCGTTTGCGAACGAAGATCATCGCGCGCGGGGCACCGAAAGACATCGCTGTTGCGGTTGTCGACGAACTGGAGCGCTCGGGCCTTGTGGACGACCGCGCGATGGCCGAACAGATCGGCCGGTCCGCGCTGGCCCAGAACCCGGTCGGGGCTCGGGTTCTCGAAGCCCGCCTTCGGCGCCGTGATATTCCCCCGTCCGTGGCTCGGGAGGTGGCCGCGGATCTCACCGCGGATCGCGACGCCGAGGCCGACGCGGAGCGGGTGGCCCGCAAGAAGCTGCGTTCGGTCCGACAGAACATTGAAAGGGAGGTGGTCGAGCGCCGGCTGGTCGCTGCGCTCGCCCGGCGGGGGTTCGCGCCGTCCGTGTGTCGGGGTGTCGCCCGGCGCCTGATCGTTGAACGAGACGACGGGCAGGCGGATCCGGGCTAGAGTCTGGTCATGACCCAGCCGCCTTACGACCTCGATCTGCCCGCCGGCAGCCGCTTCAACCCCGAACTGGAGGCCTCCCCGGCCTTTGTCCGACGCACGCTGACGGACTCGCCCGGCACGATCGTGCTGCTGGACTGTCGCGAACCGGATGAGTACGCGACGGCTCGGATCGAAGGGGCGACCTTGATCCCCATGGGTGAGACGCGCCAGCGGATCAACGATATCGAGGATCTGATCGATGACGCCGGCAGCGAGGAGCCGGAGGTA
>CAXAVQ010000043.1:0-12060 GCA_963971985.1 uncultured bacterium | reverse complement strand
GCCCTTCACGATCGACGGCACGTAGGCGTTCTCCATCGCGTTCAGCGGCGGACGGGAGATGCGCTTGATGTCGGTTTCGGCGATGGGCATGGACCCTGGACTCCAGTCTGGGGCGTGGGAAACGGTTTGCTGGCGTGAAGCATAGCGAACCCGCGTGTTCGATTCTGCTCCAAATCAGGCGGGGTCGGGAGAACCTGTCGGTGGTTCGGCCTGAAGCTGGGTCAGCGTTACCCTCGCCGGATCCCGAGCCGGGTCGCCGCTGGGCGACCCGGACCTTCTGTACCAGGAGCACGCGATGCCGTTTTCATCCGGTGGAGTCAGTTTCAGCCGCCTGCTGGTCAACGCCGGCCCCGAGACCCCGACCCGTTCGATCGGTCTGGAACAGCTCGAGGTCCTGAGCGAGCACCGGTTCGAGCAGACCGATCTGGGCATCCCGCTGGAGACCGAGGCGGGCTGGACAACGGCGGTCCATCTTATGGATACCGCCTTCGACTACGACAAGGTCGTCCATCAGGACGGCTCGCTCGGACTGTTCGGCCTGCGGATCGACACCAATAAGGTGCCGGCGGATGTGAAGAAGGCGGTCCGGACGCAGCACGAGATCGCGCTGGCCAAGGACAATCCATCGGGATTCCTGAGCAAACGCCAGAAAACCGAGGCCAAGGAACTCGCCGAGCACGAGCTGCACGAGCACCTCTCGGCCGGTCGCTATCGCAAGTCGAAGATGACCGAACTGCTCTGGGACGTTCCGTCGAAGACCGTTCTGACGGCGGGTTCTGCGAATCGCACGCTCGAAGTGCTGAGCGAACGATGGCGGGCGACCTGGGGCGGCGGGCTGTCACCGGCCTCGGCCGGTTCGCTGGCGTACGCGTTCCTTTCTGCGAAGGGCCTGGGCCGGGATTACGAGGACCTGCGTCCCTCGGCGTTCACCGCGCCGCCGCCGGGTGCGGGATCGCGAGCCGACGAGGCCGGCGAGCCGGTGTTCGGCGACGATCCGCTGGCGCCCGAGGTGCCGTGGGCAGCAGGCGGCCCTGAGCCAAGGGACTTTCTCGGCAACGAGTTGCTGATCTGGCTGTGGTACATGGTGGACCAGCACGAGGGCCTGATCGAGCTGCGCGACGAAGGCGAAGGCGTCAGCGAGATCGCGGTACTGCTCGACCGATCACTGGAAATGGAGTGTGGCTGGGGGATCAGCGGGAAACAGTCCCTGCGCGACCACGCCGGTGGCACCGCCCCGGTCCGGATGCCCGAGGCGGCTGATGCGCTCGCGACCGGCAAATGGCCTCGCAAGGCCGGGCTGGTGCTCGCTGACGGCGCGGGAGCGGGGGACCAGTTCACCCTGACGCTCCAGGCCGATCGCTGGCTGGTGTCGGGGGCGAAATTACCTCACACCGAACAGGAATTCGAGACCGCGAGCGAACTGGCCGAATGGCGACTGGAGCAGATCGTGCGGCTGGACGGCCTTCTGCTCCGCCTGTTCCATACCTTCCTGGAGGTCCGCTGCTCGGACCGCTGGCCGACGATGCGCCAGAAGATCCGCGAGTGGATCAAGGCGAATCGCAAGAAGCGGGCGGGCATCGGGGCTCCGGCGCAGATGGAGGCGAAGCCCTCTTCCGTTTCGGCTCCAATGTCGGTCGGGGACGGCTCCGAGTGAAACCGGGAGCGCTGGGTTCCCATACACCCGACTGGCCGCGCTTCGCGGCGGGAGGATGATTCATGACCCAGAGGAACACGATCGCCGCGGGAATGCTCATGGTGGCGGCGCTGCCGCTCGGCGGGTGCCTGGTTTCCGGCGCGGACTCCACCGAGGTGCGCGGCACCCAGGTGGCTACCGTGACGCTCGAGACGATCAAAGAGCAGGCGATGACCCGCGAGCAGGTCATCGATCTGCTCGGCCCACCGACGCGCAGCACCGAGATCAAGAACGGCGAGATCTTCTCGTACGAATGGGAGAAGCGCAAGGAGGGCGGTGGGGCGGTGCTGCTGCTGTTCGCGCATCGCCACTCGACCGAAGAAAAGGCGACGGCGTACGTGCAGTTCGAAGACGGCGTGGTGACGAAGACCTGGACGAGCAAGTAGCGGACGGTGTCGGCGAGGTTCTGACCGAGCCTGGGGCATGGGTATGTTGAAAGACAAGCAGCACCGGCGCTCCGCCGGTGCTGCTTTCGGATCGCGATCAGTCGCTCATCACGGGATCAGCTCTTCGACCGTCTCTTCGTCGATGACCTCTTCCTCCGCGATCGCTTCTTCGGCGACCTCTTCGGTTTCGGTCCCTTCACCCGCCTCGGGGTTCTCGAAGCGCCCGATGGTGCGGAGCAGGAAGCTCTCGTACTTGCGGTAGCGGTTGATGGTCTTCACATCGCCGCCGAGGCCGTGGCCTCCGGTGGGGTCGATGAAGAGTTCGACTTGGGCCTCTTTGCCGGCCTGGAGCAGCTCGCGGTAGACGCGGATGGTGTCCTGGTAGAGCACGTTCGCGTCTTCCACGCCGTGCACGAGCAGGAGTTGGCCGGTGAGGTTCTTGGCGATGGGCAGCAGGGAGTAGGCCTTGAGGTCCGGGTTGCCGATGCGGCTCTCGCCGATGGTGCCGGTGGAGTACCACGAGTTGTAGTTTTCCCACTCGGTCGGTCCGGCGCCGGCGATGCCCGCGCTGAAGACGTCGGGCTCGGTGTACATAACCATCTGGGTCTGGAAGCCGCCGAAGGACCAGCCGTGCATGGCGCGTCGAGCCGGATCGGCGTTGTAGTTCTCGGTGAACCACTTCGCGCCGTCGACAAGGTCCTCGGTCTGCGGCACGCCGACCTGTTCGAAGTTGGCCTTCTCGAAGACCGCGCCGAAGCCGGAAGCCCCGCGCGGATCGATGGTGGCGGTGATGTAGCCGTGCTTCTTGGCCATGTAGTAGGCGAAGTAGTAGCTGGGAGCGGAGAAGCTGCCGCGCGAGGTCATCTTGCGCGTGCCGAGCGGGCCGCCGTAGACGTAGATGAGCAGCGGCCGCTGCTGGGCCTTGTCGTAGCCGGGAGGCAGGAACATGTGACCGTGGATGGTCTGGCCGTGGCGGTTCTCGTAGGTGAAGTACTCGGGCGAGGGCTCGGTGATGGCCCGGGCCTCTTCGGTGTGGGAGTCGGTGATGGTGGTGTGATCCTCGGCATCGTGCTCGAAGGAAACGAGCTCGCGGAGGGTGTCGAAGTCGACGAAGGTCGCGAGGTAGTTCTCGCCGTCGGGGCTCATGGCGGGGGAGGAGTAGTAGCCATCCTCGGGCGAGACGCGGGTCATCTCGCCGGTGGTCAGGTCGACGTGGAAGACCTGCTGCTGGGTCGGGTCGCCCTTGGTGGCGAGCGCGAGCATGGAGGTGTGATCGCGGGTGACGTCGACGGGGTAGACCTCGAAGCGTCCTGAGGTGAGCTGTTCGAGCTGCTCGTAGACCGGGTCGAGGGTGTGGAGGTGGCGGAAGCCGGAGAGCTCGGTCAGGAACACCATGCGCCGGCTGTCGGGGAGATACGTCGGGACGACCATGCGTGGCGTGTTCGGGCCGCCGTTGTGGAAGAACTCATAGACGACGCGGGCTTCTTCGATCTCGTACTCGGGCTGGGCTTCTTCGGAGCCCTCGGACTCGGCGCCGTCGGAGTCGGGCGATTCGTCGTCGCCTTCCTCGGTGCCTTCGACCTCATCGTCGGCCGATTCTTCGGAGGCGGGCTCTTCGGCGGCCTCTTCGGCTTCCTTCTCGACGAAACGGGCTTCCATGATCTTGACCTGACTGGTCTCCTGATCGAAGACGCTGAACGCGACGCGCGAGGAATCGGGCGCCCAGTCGGGGACGATCATGATGTCGCGCGGGCCGGACTGCTTGCGCGAGTCGACCATCTTGGGCTCGGTCTTCTCGGTCAGGTCCGGGTCGAGTTCGTGGAGGTAGACGAAGGTCTCGAGGTCAGGGCGCTGGTCATCGGAAACGTGGCGGGTGACCTGGCGGATTTCGGCGAAGCGGTTGCGGTAGCTGATGATGTTGACGGTGCGGGCGCCGGCGTAGTAGCCGCTGCCGCTGGTGGCCAGGAAGACGAGGCGCTTGCCGTCGGGGCTGATCCGGTAGCCGGACATCGACTGGCCTCGCGGCAGGTCCGGATCGAGCTGCACCATGGTGTGGGAGCCGAAGCGGACGCGGATAAGAGCGCCGTCGTTGAGATAGGTGTAGCCGGAGCCGTCGGGGAGGTACTGGACATCTCTGAGCGAGCCGCGGGTCATAGTGAGGCGCTCGATCTCTCGCGAATCGATGTCGAAGCGGTAGAGGTCACCCCGCGAGTTGAAGATCATCTCGTTCTTTTTGGGGGACCACTCGAAGCTGCTCACACCCGAGTAGCGCGGGCCTCGATGCTCGTGGTCGTCTTCGAGCACAAGGTCGGCGAGGTCGGTGTCGGTGTGCTCTTCGGACTCGGATTCGGACTGGTCCTCGCCTTCGGAGCCGTCGCGCGTGGCGGTGAGTTCGAGCTGCCAGCCGAGGGGCTCGAGATCGAGGGTGCCAGCGAGGCCTTCTTCGGAGAGCGAACCGTCGAAGGAGCCGGTGAGTTCGCGGGTGGCGTCGTCTCCGGTTTCGAGGTCCATGGTGAGGGTGCCCTGTTCGGCGTCGAACTCCACGCTGGTGGAGGAGAGGTTGAAGAGGGCGCTCGTGATGCGTGCGCTATAGTTGTTATCGGTCTTTGAGAAGGTGATGGTGGCATCGACGCCGTTGGGCAGGGCGTCGCCCTGAACGCGCCCGGTCCAGTCGCCGCGCAGCGGATCATCAGGGGATTCGGTGTCCTGCTTGGAATTATCAGACGTCTTCTTGCCCTTGCCGGCCTTCTTGGCGCGTTCGCGACGGTCCTTGGCGACCTCGCGCGTGTCGGCCTGGAACGGAGCGAGGACGCTGACGGAGGTGATGCGCTCGATCTCGCCGGTTTCGGCGTCGTAGAGCCAGAGGTCGTTGCCGTGACGGCGCTCGATGCGCGGGCGGTAGAGGTACGCGGCGTAGCGCCCGTTATGGGAGAAGGCCATGGAGCTCGCGCCGGGTCCGAAGGGCGAGTCCTCGGGGAAGATGCGATCGAGGGTGAGGTCCTCGTCGATGGACTTGACGGCTTCGTCGCCGGAGGAATCGGCGGCACGGGCGATGGGAGCGAGGCCGACGGAGACGGCGATCAGGCCGGCGGCACAGAGAGCGGAAACGAAAGCGGAACGCAGCGCACGGGGCATCGGGGATTCTCCTCTGGCTCGGTCTGAGGGTCGGTGAGCTTGGGTCGGTCAGGTTTCTCTCGGAACAGTACTGCGGAAACGCGATTAAACACGTGATTTTGCCGGGAGTTGCCGCAGTTCGGGTTATCGGCTGATTTCGGCGAGTGCGGGTTTTTGACCGGGTCCGAGATCGATGGGTTTGGGTTGATTCGTCCCTCGGATCGGCCGATGCCAGATTCGTTCGGAACTTTCCAAGACCCAAGAGCGCATATGAGACCAGAGACGCAAAGAGTCCTTCGTCGCCTGCTTCGGGTTCTCCCGAGCGGTGAACGCACCTTCGCCATCGCGGGGCTTGCGCTGTGCGGCGTGGTCGTGGCGTGCAGCGCGATCGCGATCGCGGTGGCGTACTCGCAGGCGTCGCACGCCCAACGGGTGTCGCGCAGCCAGGAGACTCGCCTTCTGGGCACCCTGCTGGCGGAGACGGCTACGCAGCAGTTGCAGAGCGGGGATCTGGCCCGGTTGCGGATGACCCTCTCGGAACTTCAGCAGACGCACGGGCTCGGTCGTATCAGCCTTGAGCTGGGCAACGGCGATGTGATCGCTGACACGAATCCCGGACGGACGATGGCCGAGTCGGTGCCTGAGGATTTCGGCACGCTTCCGAGCTCGCAGGTGGCGTCGATCGCGGTCGACCGGTTCGGGGTGCCGGACGCCGTGGTTCTGCGCGTGCCCGAGCGGGGCGAGGCGATCCTGCGCATGGAGAGCGGCGAGCAGGCCCGCGGGCCCGCGATGGCGCCGTACGTCGGCGTGTTCGGGATCGTCCTGGCGGGCGTGGCGGTGCTGGCGATCATCTATCGGGACTTCCGGCTCCGCCTGAAAGCGCTCGGCGCGGTGGGCTCGGCGCTGCGTTCTTATGCCGAAGGCGAACGGTCGCCCGAAGCGCTTCGGGTGTGTACCGACTGGGGTGTGGAGGCCGAGCAGTGGAACTCGCTCGTGGCCGAGCATGAGACCACGGCGAACGCCGACCAGGAGCAGTTCTCGGGTGCCGCGCTGGACACTGAGGTATCGGGGAATCTGTCGGAATTGGCCTCGGCCTGCGACACGCTGTGGACCGGTCTGCTGCTCGTGGGCGACGACGGGATCATCCGGTACGCGAACGGCGCGGCGGCGGTGCTGCTGGGCTCGCTGCGCGAGGACCTGCCGGGCGCCGAGCTGCAATCGGCCGTCGACGACGCGGCGCTGCTCGACGCGGTGATCAAGACCGCTTCCGGCAAAGGGCTTGGTCGCTCGACCTATGAGATTGCTCGTGAGCGGGACGACGCGACGACGTACCTGCGGATCCGCGTGGGCTCGCTGGCGAACACGCCCTCGGGCTGTGCGCTGGTGACGATCGAGGACGTGACGCAGAAGCGGGTTGCCGATGATGCGATGCACTCGTTCGTGGCGCAGGCGACGCACGAATTGCGGACGCCCCTGACGAACATCCGGCTCTACATCGAGGAGGCGATCGAGTCGGGTGAGGACGATCCGGCCCTGCGGGACAAGGCGCTGAACATCATCAACCAGGAGTCGCAGCGTCTCGAGCGGATCGTGGGCGACATGCTGAGCGTGTCGGAGATCGAGGCGGGGTCGATCCGCCTGAACCACACGGACGTGCGGACCGAGAAACTGCTGGAGGACCTGAAGAACGATTACGAGGCGTCGGCAGAGGACAAGCAGATCACGCTGGTGTTCGACCTGCCACCGAAGCTTCCGGTGTTCAGTGGCGACCGGGACAAAGTGGCGATCGCGATGCACAACCTGCTGGGCAACGCCATCAAGTACACGCCCGAAAAGGGCGAGGTGACGGTGAAGGCGGAAGAAACCGGCGGGATGCTGCGGATCGACTTTATCGATTCGGGCATCGGCATCGATCCTTCCGAGCACGAGCGGGTGTTCGAGAAGTTCTACCGGGCGTGTGACAAACGGATCGACTCGATCACCGGAAGCGGGCTCGGGCTCGCGCTGGCCCGGGAGATCGTGCGCCTGCACGGCGGGGACATCACGGTCGACTCGCAGGTGGGCAAGGGCAGCACCTTCACCCTGACGCTGCCCGCGGCGATGCGTGCGGCGGCGTAACGGAGGCGCGATGCAGATCCAGCAGTACCAGCACGGCGCGGTGACCGTTCTCAAGCCCGAGGGACCGCTTGTGGGCGAGGACGCCGATCTGTTCCGCAACAGGACGCAATCGACGCTGCGCTCGTGCTTCGGGCGCCTGGTGATCGACGCGTGCGCGGTGCCCTACGTGGACAGCAAGGCGCTGGAGGCGCTGAGCGACCTGAGCGGCGAGATGAGCAAGGCGGGGCAGCCGCTGCGCATCTGCTCGGTGACCGAGACGGTGCGCGAGGTGTTCGTCCTGACCGACCTGGATCGCCTGTTCGAGCACTTCGAGGACGTCGGCAGCGCGGTGAGGAGCTTCCTATGAGGCAGCCCAAACGATTACGCGTCGGCGAGGTGCTGCTCGATGAGGGCATGCTGACGCAGGACGAACTGGACAAGGCCCTGGCCGACCAGCGGGCCTCGGGCGAGATGCTCGGCAAGCTGCTGGTCGATCGCGGCGTCGTTACCAACGCGTCGCTGGTGCAGGCGCTCGCCAAGTCCCACGGCGTGCCGGGCTGCAACCTGCGTCACGGTCTGATCGACCCGGCCCTGCTCACGCTCATCGGTCAGGAAGAGTGCGAGCGGCTCAAGGTCATCCCCATGTTCCGCGTGCACGGCACGCTCACGGTCGCCATGGCCGAGCCGAACAGCCTGCCGACGATCGACCGCCTGAAGCAGATCACGGAGCTGGACATCCGGCCTGTGCTGGCCCTGGAGCCGAACATCCTCGAGTTCGTGCGCAAGTACGCGGGCGAGAACATCGACGTGGACGAGTTCCTCGCCTCGATCGCGGAGTCGGACGTCGAGGTCATCGAGCGAGAGACGCAGGACGACGGGCCGAGCACCGACCTCGACACGATGGTGGCGGGCAGCCCGATCGTCAACCTCGTGAACGTCGCTCTCCTCAGCGCGGTGCGCGATGGCGCGAGCGACATCCACATCGAGCCCAGCAAGGGCGGGACGCGGATCCGGTACCGGATCGACGGTTCGCTGCGCGATCTGATGCGACCGCCTCACGGGATGCACGCGGCGATCGTGTCGCGCATCAAGGTCATCGGGAAGATGGACATCGCCGAGAAGCGGCTGCCCCAGGAGGGGCGCGTGAAGATCGTCGCGGAAGGGCGCGAGATCGACCTGCGCGTGAGCTCGATGCCGACGCTGCTTGGCGAGAAGCTCGTGGTTCGCATTCTCGACAAGGAAAACCTCAGCGTCCGCCTTGAGGATCTTGGTTTCCGCGACGAGACGCTGGTGAAGTTCAAGCGCGTGCTGACGCGCCCGTACGGGCTGGTGCTGGTGACCGGCCCGACCGGCTCGGGCAAGACGACGACGCTGTACTCGGCGCTCGACCTGCTGCGCAGCCCCGAAGTGAACATCGTGACGGTCGAGGACCCGGTGGAGTACCAGCTCGACCTGATCAACCAGATCCAGGTGCAGGAGCAACTCGGCCTGACGTTCTCGAGGGCGCTGCGGAGCATTCTCCGCCAGGACCCCGACATCATCATGGTCGGCGAGATCCGCGATGAGGACACCGCGCGGGTCGCGGTGCAGGCGTCGCTGACCGGCCACCTCGTGCTCGCGACACTGCACACCAACGACGCGCCCGGCGCGGTGGCCCGCCTGCAGGACATGGGCATCGAGGCGTACCTGATCTCCAGCGCGCTCAACGGTGTGGCGGCCCAGCGACTCGCGCGGACGCTGTGCCAGAGCTGCATCGCGAAATACACGCCGAGCGAGGAGGCGCTGTTCGACGCCGGGCTGGACCCAAAGTCGCGCTACGTCCTGTCGCGCGGCAACGGCTGTTCCCAGTGCCACGACACCGGTTTCGCCGGACGGCTCGGCATCTATGAAGTGATGGAAGTCGACGGCGAGCTCCGCCGGGCGATCTACCATCGCGAACCGACGCACACGATCCGGGCCATGCACCGCGAGGGCGGCGGCCTGACGCTGCGGGAGGAGGGCGTCAGGCTCGCGCTCGCGGGCAAAACCAGCCTGGAGGAGATCCTTCGCGTGACGAGCGTGGACGAGATCGATGCCGAAGAGCCCGCCGAGGCGAGCGAGCCGGCCCCGGTTGCGCCCCGCGCAAAGGAAGATGAACTCGGAGCGGAGGCGAAGGCCGCATGAGGTTCGCGTACGAAGCATTCAAGTCGAGTGGGAGCAAGACGGACGGCTCGATCGAGGCGAGTTCGGTCGCCGAGGCGACGGAACTGCTGCGCCACCAGGGGTTGTTCGTGACGGCGATCCAGGAGGCCGCCATCCTGCAGTCCTCGGAAGGGCGCAAGCGGACCGGCTCCGGCTTCCGCTTCCAGCTCGGTTCGAACAAGACGGCGAACCTGGCGATGTTCACGCGCCAGCTCTCGATCCTGGTCTCGACTGGCACGCCGCTGGTGGAGGCGCTCGCGGCGGTGGAGCGCCAGGTGAAGGACGAGCACTGGAAGGCGGTGCTGACCGACGTGCGCGAACAGGTCGAGGAGGGCGCACCGCTGTCCGAAGCGCTGGCGGACCACCCCGACACGTTCGACACCATCGCGGTGAGCCTGATCCACGCGGGCGAGACCGGCGGCAAGCTGGAAGTCATGCTCGAACGGTTGTCGAAACTGACGCGTCAACGCCAGAAGCTGCGCAGCGCGATCATGGGGGCCATGGTCTACCCGACGCTGCTGATCAGCGTCTCGGTCGCTGTGCTCTCGCTCATGATCGGGTTCGTGCTCCCCCGGTTCGCGGAGCTTTTCGAGAGCCTGGACACGCCGCTCCCGGCGAGCACGAAGATGCTGATGGGCCTGAGCGAGTTCGCGCGAGGGAACTGGATCGTTCTGATCGTGGGCGTGGTCGGGGGGATCGTCGGGGCGGTGGTGTTCACGAAGTCCGCGGCGGGCAAGGATCAGATCGACCGCGTGCTCGTCAACGCGCCGATGCTGGGCAAACTGGTTCGCGGGTTCATGATCGCCCAGACGACCCGGCTGCTGGGCGTGCTGGTGCAGAGCCAAGTGCCTCTGCTGGACGCCCTCGAACTGACGCGCAAGAGCACGCGCAGCCGCTCGTACAAGACCCTGATCGAGCGAGCCGAGAACGCCGTGACCAAGGGCGACTCGATCAGCACGGTGTTCTGCAACTCGGACCTGGTGCCGATCTCCGTGAGCGAGGCGGTGCGCAACGGCGAGCAGTCGGGCAAAGTGGGGCAGGTGCTGATCGGCGTCTCGGACTTCCTCGACGAGGACAACGAGGTGGTGATGCGTTCGCTGACGAGCATCATCGAACCGATCATCCTGATCGTGCTGGGCCTGCTCGTCGGGTTCGTGGCGATCAGCATGTTCCTCCCGCTGTTCGATCTGAGCTCAACCGCCCAGGGAGGGCCCGCCTGATGAACTGGTCGATCCGTCCGACATGGAGCCCGATCGGCCTGCGCGTGAGCGCGCAGCGCGTGACGGCGGTGCAGCTCGACCAGATCGGCCGGGTTCGCGCGTTCGCCTCGTTCGGGCGGCGCGAGCCCGACTCGCCGATCAGCGCCGCCGAGGCGGTGCGGATCCGCACCGTGCTCGATCGCCAGGGGTTCCGAGGCTGTTCGGTCGTGCTCGGCGCGCCGCGCCGGATGGTCCGTTCGACGACGCTCGAGTTGCCCCCGGCCTCGTCGGGCGCTCCGATCGATCAACTCGCCGACAGCGAACTGTCCCGGATCCACAAACTCGCGCCCGGTACCTTCACGAAGGGACTGTGGGAGCTCCCCCCGAGCAACCGCGCGAACGCCACGGCGCAGACCATGGCGGTGACCTGCCTGCACGAGCACAGCGACGAGCTGTGCGACCTGTTCGAGGCAGCCGATCTCGACGTTATCGCGATCGACGTCGCGGCGCTCGCAACGATCCGGGCGCTACCCGATATCGCTGAGGGGTCGCACGCGATCCTCGAGATCGAAGACTCCCGGGCGTCACTCGCGGTCGCGCACAACGGGGTGCTGCTGTTCCAGCGAGACCTCGGGGAGATGACGATGAGGCGGCTGCGGGCCGAGGTCGCCAAGCACCTGCGCCTGCCGGCTTCGACCGTCAGCGCACTGCTGCACGAACAGGGCTTGAACCCCGATGGGGACGGTCCGGCTGCCCTCGCGGAAGCCGTGAAGGAATCCCTGGAGGTATTCATCGAGGAGATCGCGCATTCCGCGGCGTACGCCTCGAGCCGATTCGCGAACGTGAACATCGCACGGGTTTTCTTCGTCGGCCCCGCCGCCGGCATCCCGGGCCTGGCCGAACACCTCGGCGCATCGCTGGAGTGCGCGTTCACGGTCCCACACATCTGTGAACTGACGCGTCAGGGATGCCCCTTCGCCGAGCATGCGCGCCCGGGCGAGGGAATCTCGGCGCTCGGACTCGCGCTGTGGAAGGCGGTGGCGGCGTGAACAGCGTGAACCTCATCTCGACGCAGCGACTGATCCAGCAGCGACGCACAACCTGCATCATGCGCTGGAGCGCAGGTCTCGCGATCTGGGGGACCGTGGTCACGGTGGCCTGTATCGCCGTCACCGCGCTGTCGAACATCGAGACGGACTTCGAATCGACCCGCTCCGCCCTCGTCCTGCGGACGACTGCGGCGCAGGCCAGCGCCACGCAGAGCAAGGCGGCGATCGACGACATCAACAAACGGCTTGCCGTCTCGAAGGCGATTCGCTCGTATCCGGACTGGAGCGTGCTGCTGCCGATCGTGTCCAACGAACTCGGCTCGGACATCGCCCTGGAGAAG
>CAXAVQ010000042.1:0-12080 GCA_963971985.1 uncultured bacterium | reverse complement strand
ACTGGCCAGAGGGTATGCGGGACAACCTTCAAGCCCGTTACCGACGTCATCGCCGCAAGATGTGGCGATGGTTGGCGATCCCGATCGGCATCCTCGCCCTCGGCTCCGCGGGCGCTCTCATCGCGGCCGTTCCGGGCGCTGCCGCTCATCCATTGGGCGTACTCGGCGTTACTTTGATCGTAGCAGTTGTCCCGTTCGCGCTGGTAGTTCTGCCCGCCAATGACGCTCGCCAGACAAGCAAAGTCATCCGTTCCGCCTTAAAGAGCGAGTCACTTGAGCAATTCGAACTTTGTCGTGCCGCGACCGAAGGGCTGGATGTCATGAGCGCTACCTAACGTCAGGGCTACCTCCGCGATGTGCCGCTTGAGATCCTGGTGGTCCCTGATCAGGACCTGATCGTGCAGCACGATCGTTCGCCGAACATCCTGCTGGAGAGCGTCCCGATTGTGACCTTGGGTATTACCGACCATCCGAGTGTCGTAACCGGTCCACGACCAGTACCCCTGTCAGAGTCCGAGCTCCATGAGATCAGGAATCGGCGCAAAGCGATACTGAGATCATCTTTGAAATTCGCAGCGTTCTACATCGCACTGACCGTGATGATGGCGTCCATTCTCGTGCTTCTCGCTCTCAGCCCGAGCACGCTTCTGAACGACATCAGTTTCTCGGTTCTCGTATCCCTCGGCTGGATCTACTTGACTTGGGTGCTCATCTTTCGAGTATGCCCCCAATTGTTGCTTGCGCACCGGTTCGGACGCGACCTCACCGATGCCACTTGTGAGGTGCTCGACGGCAAAGCAGCACTGGATGAGCTCTATGCCGGCGATCTACCAGACGCGCTTCGCCCGCATACCCCGCCATTGGTCGTTCGACGGCTGCAGTACTCCAAGCTGTGGTGGCTACTCGATGACACACCTGCGTTGTGGCGCAGACTCCCAAGTTGAAGCCACCGGTAGCGAAGCCTGCCAGTCACGACGCCAAGAGTTCGACCACCACCACCTCCGGCGGCACGCCAATCCTTACCGGCACGATGCTCACGCCGATGCCGCGTGAGACGATCGTCGGTGCGCGGATCGCGCTGACCGATGGGTCGATGAGGCCGCCGGCGTAGCGCTGGCCGTACTCGCTCGGGACGCCGGGGGTGCCGAGCAGCGGAACGCGGATCTGGCCGCCGTGGGTGTGTCCGCTGAGGGCGAGGTCGATGCGCGGGCCGCCGGGTGAACGCACGGAATCAAGCTCGAGCGTGTCGGGGACGTGCGCGAGCAGCACGCGCGCCGTGTCGGGGTCAACTCCCGCGAAGGCCGTTTCGGGCTCGACCGTGTGCGTGAGCAGGTCGCCGAGGCCGACGAAACAGAGCGCGTCGCTTGGATTCACCGGTGGCGACGACGTGAGCGAGCGCGAGGACGCATCCAGGAAGACGCGGTCGTTGTCGATCATGCGCACGCCGATGGCGCGCAGGGCGTCGCGCATGCGCGGGCCGTCGGCGTACCAGTCGTGGTTGCCGAGCACGCCGACGACGCCGATCACGCCGGGCGCATCGACCAGCGGCGCAAGCAGTTCCGCCGCGCGATCGATCGGGCCGGGCCCGTTGTGGACATAATCGCCGGTGAGCGCGACCAGATCCGGCTTCTCGTCGAGGGCGATCCGCACGGCCCGGGCGATGTGCGACTCGTGCACGCGCGGCCCGAGGTGGGTGTCGCTGATCTGGACGATGCGCAGACCGTCCAGCGATGCGGGCAAACCGCGGATGGGGATGCGGTACCGGCGAACCGCTATGGTGTTCGGCTCGATCGCTGCGGCGTAGACCGGGGCCGAGAGCATGACCAGCCCCGCTCCAGCGGCGGCGCCGTCCACGAGCAGTCGGCGCCGCGACGGATCGACCGGGCCGTCTTGCTCACCAGAGGGACGACGGCGGCGGAGTCGCCGGTGCAGCCCGACCAGACCAAGCACCGCCACGCACGGCACGGCGTACCCGGCCCCGTACACCAGCGCGGTACCCCACCGGGTCTTGAGCATGTCGTAGCTGCCGAGCACGTAGGTCGTGCCGAGGGCCGGCGCGGCGAGGGTGTCCAGCAGCGCGTTCGCGCCGATGAGGGCCCGGCTGTGCTCCGAGGGCGTGTCCGATTTCGACCAGCCCCGGGTACGCATACCCACGGCGAGACCGGTCAGGGTGAGCCAGATGAGTCCAAGAATGATTGCCCATCTTCTCACAGAGTGACTTTCGGATCGTTGGCATCACCGATTCAGGCGGTTGCCTTGCTACGCCCAGTTGTCCCTCCCTGTTCGCAACTTGCACCTTTCATCCGTTCATCCGGAAGAACTGATATATTGAGCATTGAACCCCCCGGCGCAGGCCCCTAAACTGCGTGCTGTCTGAGCGCGAGTGGCGTTCTGGCCTGCCTGAGAGCCTTTTTCCTTTCCGACGAGGAGTCGCCTCCGCGATGTCGAGCTACCTGTTTACTTCTGAATCCGTTTCGATGGGCCACCCCGACAAGGTCGCCGATCAGATTTCCGACGCCGTCCTGGACGCCATGCTCGCACAGGACCCCAACTCGCGCGTCGCCTGCGAAACGATGGTCTCCACCGGTATGGCCGTCGTCGCCGGCGAGGTCCGGACCGAGGCGTATGTCGAGATCCCCGACATCGTGCGCGACGTGATCAAGCACATCGGCTACACCGACGGCGCGATGGCTTTCGATTACATCTCCTGCGCCGTCATGACCTCGATCAAGAACCAGTCCACCGACATCGCCATGGGCGTCGATGAGGCCGACAAGGGCGAAGAGGGCGCGGGCGACCAGGGCATGATGTTCGGCTTCGCCTGTCGCGAGACCGAGGCTCTGATGCCGCTCCCGATCCAGCTCTCGCACCGCCTGGTCGAGCGCCACGCCGAGGTCCGCGAGCAGGGCATCATCGAGCAGCTCCGCCCGGACGCCAAGAGCCAGGTCACGGTGAAGTACGACGTCCCAGCAGGAGGAACTGCGCAAGCAGGTCATCGAGCACATCATCATGCCTGTGCTCAAGGAGCACGGCTTCGACTCCGACCCGCGTGTGATCCACGTGAACCCGACCGGCAAGTTCGAGATCGGCGGTCCCCACGGCGATGTCGGCCTCACCGGTCGCAAGATCATCGTCGACACCTACGGCGGACGCGGTCGGCACGGCGGCGGTGCGTTCTCCGGCAAGGACTCGACCAAGGTCGACCGCTCGGCGGCGTACATGGCCCGCTACATCGCCAAGAACATCGTCGCCGCCGAACTCGCCGACGAGTGCGAGATCCAGCTCTCCTACGCCATCGGCGTGCCCGAGCCGACCTCCATCCACGTGGACACCTTCGGCACCGGCAAGTACCCGCACGAGGCCATCGAGCAGGCGGTCCGCAAGGTCTTCAAGCTCACGCCCCGCAACATCATCAAGACGCTCGGCCTGTCCAACCCGATCTTCAGCCCGACCGCCCGCCACGGCCACTTCGGTCGCAAGCCCGGCACCATCGAGGTCGAGATCAAGGACATCCCGAGCAACTCGAAGACCACCAAGACCTTCGACACCTTCACCTGGGAGAAGACCGACAAGGTCGCCGACCTGAAGGCCGCGATCGAAGAGATCTCGCCCGCGCTGGTCTGAGAACACTCATCCATGAATGAACAACGCCCGGAGCCGCTGGCCCGGGCGTTTTTCTTGCGCTGATCAGCACGGGCCCGATCAGGCGGCTTTGTCGTCGATCGCGCGGATCGGGGCGGCGATAGCGTCCTTGCCCAGCCCGCCCATCGGGAAGTGCTCGGCGAGGGCTTCGCCGAGACGGTCCGCTTCGGCGATGACGAAGTAGCACGGCACCGCGAGGCAGCGCGAGGCGAAACGCAGCGCCCGGGCGAGGTGCTCGGCGGTGGTCGCGACGATCAGCTCGCCGTCTTCGAAGCGAAGGGGCATCACGCGGAACTGCCAGGCCTGGCGGCGCGAGACCGCGAGCAGCGCGTCCCTGCAGATGGCTTCACGCGTCGGGTCGACCCGCTGCGAGATGCCCTCGTACTGCATGGCCCACGCGAGCTCGACCTGCTGCTCGGTCACGCCGTGCAGGTCCTCCGCGAGCGCGCCGAACGGGCGCGAAGTCGAGCGCTGGTGGCGAAGGATCTCGCTCACCTGCTCTTCGCTCAGCAGACCTTGCTGCACCAGAATTTCACCGAGTCGAACCGCCATTGGGCCTCCTGCACTGCGGGCGTCACTGTGCCCGACGCCAGTTCATTCGGCGTTCCGATCCGGTCATTGGACCCGCGGACCACATTTCGTTGTGCTGCCTCGCCGACTGCACCGAAGCCGACGAACAGGCACTCGGCACCGGTTACACCGTCCGCAACGCCCATGCGCGATGGGCAACCTGCTCGCCCTGACGGGCCCACGCTTTCGGACCGTCCGGAAACCGTTACGATCTTCCGGTCATGAGCCAGAGCCCCGATGCCGATTTCGCCAAACACGCCCGGTCCCAGAACGAAGCCGATGAGGCCGCCCTCGCGCTGATCGACTCGCTCGAACGCAAGCGCAGCGAGCTGATCACGGCGCTCCGCCCGGTGATCGTCGGGCAAGAGCAGACGATCGATCTGCTGCTGGTCGCGGCGCTGTGCCAGGGCCACGCCCTGCTGATCGGCGTCCCCGGGCTCGCCAAGACCCTTCTCGCGAGATGCCTCGCCCACGCGCTCGGGCTGGACACGCGGCGCATCCAGTTCACCCCCGACATGATGCCCGCCGACATCCTCGGCACCGAGGTCATCCAGACCGACCCGGCGAGCGGCGACCGGTCGATGCGCTTCATCCCCGGCCCGATCTTCACAAACATCCTGCTGGCCGACGAGATCAACCGCACGCCGCCCAAGACGCAGGCCGCGCTGCTGGAGGCGATGGCCGAGCGCCAGGTCTCGGTCGCCGGTGAAACCCGCCCGCTCGAGCGCCCGTTCATCGTGCTCGCCACCCAAAACCCCATCGAGCAGGACGGCACCTATCCGCTCCCCGAGGCCCAGCTTGACCGGTTCATGCTCAGCCTGGTCATGGAGTATCCGAAGGCCGCCGAGGAGCGTCTGATCGTCTCGCGAGGCGAGGTCGAGACCGACCAGCTCGACTCGATCAAGCCCATGTTCTCGATCGAGGAACTGCGGGCCATCCGCGGCGCGATCCGGCGCATCCCCGTTCCCGAGCACGTCGTCGAGTACGCCGTGGACCTCGTCCGGGCGACCCGGCCAGACGACTCCACCTGCCCGGCGCGCGTGCAGCCGTACATCGCGTGGGGCGCCGGGCCCCGCGCCGGTCAGGCCATGCTCCTCAGCGCCCGCTGCCTCGCGGCTCTGGAAGGTGCCCCCGCCCCGGGGGTCGCCCACATCCAGCGGGTCGCGACGCCCGTGCTCCGGCACCGTCTGGTCCTGAACTACACCGCCGCGGCGGAGGGCCTCTCGCCGGACCGGATCGTCGAGATGATCATCGAGAGCGTGGACCCGGCGAAGCCCTGAGCAATCTCATCACCTGTTTGTGCATAGGCATTTGTTCGCGCTCATCGCCGGGTTTTCTTTGGATTTCGAACCCGTGGCAGTACGATGCATCTGAAGAGGTCGGGGTTTCCCGACTCGCCGGCGGGAGAGAGACACCCACCGGAAAGGGCTCGTCCATGTTCGAGATCATCGCCCGCGACAGGCAATCCACCGTCCTCGGTCGGCTTGAACTGACCGGCCAGAAGTTGGTGCGCATCGGGCGTGGGCGCGAGTGCGACTTCCGGCTCCACAACGCGGCGGTCTCTCGCAAGCACGGCGAACTGGAACTCATCGACGACGGCCAGTGGGTCTATCGCGATCTGGGCTCGACGCACGGATCGTTCATCAACGACGCCCCCCTGCACGAGGATGTCCCGATCCGCCCGAATCTCTCCCTGCGCCTGGGCCCGATCTCGCTCGTGTTCCTCGATCTGGCGACCCGGATCGGGCGGGAACTCGATGCGCTGATCCCCGAGGACGACGACGAACTCGATATCCGGATCATCGCCCGGAATCGTTCGCTGGAACGCGCCTCGCAGCTCGACGATACCGTCGCCTAAACCGCCTTCTACCAAGGACTTGGTAGATCACCGGACCAATGCGTTTTGCGTGGTTCTTGCGCTTGGGTAGAACCCAGGTCGACCTTGATCCGTATCGTTGGGGTGAAGGGATGAGCGAATCTCTCTCCTCCTCCGGCGTCGGAAGGCACAGGCCGACGTCGGTACTCGCTCTCTCTCCTCTCCTCCGGCGACCCGGGGCTTCCCAGCTCCGGGCCGCTTTGGTTTTGGGCCCGCTCCATTCTTCAGCGAATCGGGATCTCCAGATCCCCTTGGTGGCCTGACTCGCGCATCTTTCGGATGATCCGGCTCAGCGCGAGCAGGGCCGCGATCGCCTCGCGGATCTCGCGCTCGTCCACCGGGCGGATCCGCCCGTCGCTGATGGCGGCGATCGCTTCGGCGCATTCTTTCACGGCGTTGAGGGCCGCGGCGTCCAGCCCGCTCTCGTCGCGGATGAAGTGCCCGCCCGCCTCCTTGCATAGAAAATCCAGCGCCGCGTCGCCGCTTTCCGGCGTTGAGGACTGGATGCACTTGACCAGCCGGTTCACGGGGTTCGGCTGGGCCCCGGCGAGGATGCGGTTGATCTGTCGGGTGGACAGACCGATGCCGTCGGCGAACTTCTTCACGCCGACGCTCTCGACCATCGCTTCAAAGTGCTGATGGGCGTGCTGGTCGATGTAGTCCTCGGCGTGCTCGATCGGCCGGCTCGGACCGTGGGATGCGTCGTCGGCGTCCATGGGTACTCCTTCCGCGCGAGCGTTGTCGCGACCGCTGCGGTTTTACCCGTTCGAGGCGTGCGCAGCAAAACGCCGCCCGGAGGGGCGGCGTCGGTGCGAGTAATCGGAGTCGGTTCAGTTCGTCGCGGCGGCGAGCTTCGGCTTGGCGGAAGGGGCGGCCTTGGTCGGCGCGGCGGGGGTGCCGGATCCGCCGGAACCGCTGCCCGCGGTCTGGAAGCCCTCCTGCTCGGAGAACTCCTCGCCGAAGCGGAGCAGCCGGGCGCTGTTGAGCAGCACGAGGACCTCGGGGATGAAGTGGAACACCGCGGCACCGATGACGCCGAGCTTGATCGCGGTGAACACGCCCGACGCCGCGAGCACCAGACCGATGATCGCGCCGATGACGGCGATGATCACGTTCTGCACGGTGATCACGCGGCTGCGGCGCGCGAGCATCACGAGGAAGGGAACGCGCGAGATGTCGTCGGTCATCAGGGCGATGCCGGCGGAGTTGGTCGCGATGTCCGAGCCGTGCAGGCCCATGGCGACGCCGACATCCGCCGCGGCGAGCGACGGGCCGTCGTTGATGCCGTCGCCGACCATCAGCACGCGCTTACCATCGGCGGTCATCTGACGCACCAGGCGGTGCTTGTCTTCCGGCAGGCACTCGGCCTCGATCCGGTCCACCTTCACGGTCTTGCCGACGCGCTTGGCGACGGCGAACCGGTCGCCGGTCATCAGCACGATGCTGCGCGAGCCAAGGTCGCGGAGTTTTTCGACGACGCCCTTGGTGTTGTAGCGCAGGCGGTCTTCGAGGCCGACGGCGCCGAGGTAGCGACCGTCCTTGACGACGTGCACGCCCGACATTCCTTCGATCTGTTCCTCGACCTTGCCGATCGCATCGGCGATGGCCGGGTACATCTCCATGAGCCAGTTCGGGCGACCGGCGAGGATCTCGCCGGAGTCGGTTTTGGCGCGAACACCGGCACCGTGAATCTCTTCGGCCTGCACGCCGCCGGCGGGGGTGATCTTCGCCTGCGTCGCGGTGTGCATGATCGAGCGCGCAAGGGGGTGGTTCGAGGCCTGCTCGGCGTCGGCCGCGGCTTTGAGCAGTTCTGCGCCGTTCACGCCCTCGGCGGGCGCGAGGCGGGAAACGGCGAACTTGCCGGTGGTCATCGTGCCGGTCTTGTCGAACACGAAGGTGTCGCAGTTCGCTGCCGCTTCGAGGTACTGGCTCTGCTTGATCATGATGCCGAGGCGAGCCGCGGCGGTGAACGCGCAGGTCATGGTGATCGGGCCGGCGATGAGCAGGGCCGCCGGGCAAACCGCGATGAGCACCGTGATCGCGCGGAGGACGGCCTCGTCGCTGCCGATGGCCGACGACGCCGAAGACGACATGTACCAGACCAGACCGGACGTCACGAGCGCGACCGGCACAAAGTAGCGCGCGACCTGCTCGATGACGAGCTGGCGCGGCGTGCGCGTCGACTCGGCCTCGGAGATGAGTTCCGCCACCTTGCCGATGGTCGTGTCGCCGCCGATCAGCGTGGTGCGCAGTTCGATGGTGCCGTTGATGTTCGTGGTACCGGCGAAGACTTCCGCGCCGGGGCCGACTTCGACGGGCAACGCCTCACCGGTCAGCGATGCCTGGTTGATGGACGACTCGCCGGAGACGATCACGCCGTCGACCGGCAGGTTCTCGCCGGGACGGACGCGGACGATCATGCCGACCTTCACTTCGGCGAGCGGGACCTCGCGCTCCTGGCCGTCTTCGACGATGCGGGCGGTGTCCGGGGTCAGGCCGACCAGATCCTCGATCGCTCGCTGGGCCCCCCACGCCGTGCGCCGGAAGGCCTGGTCGAAGACCAGCAGGATGAAGGCGACGTAGCCCGCCGCAGCGTAGTCGCCGATCGAGAACATCGCGAGGATGGCCAGCGCCGCGAGCGACGAGGTCGATGGGCGACCGCGCCAGAGTTCCTGAGCCGCCGGGATGAACAAGCCGAGCGCGAGGACGGTCGCGCCGAGGAACGCCGGCACGTTTCGGACCTCGTCGGCGACGCCGAGCCAGCCCATGATGGTCGACGCCAGGACGAGCGCCCCGCCGCAGAGGTAGACAATGATCCATCGCTCGAGTTTCTGCTCGTGGTGCGAGCAGCAGGCCATCCCTTCACCCTTGTGGGAATGGGTCGGCTCGTGCTCGGGCTTGGCCTCGGGATGAATCTCGGTCCCCGAAGCGCCGCTCAGCATGGGTGCCGGGGCGTCCTGCTCGCGCTCGTTCTCGCGGTATTGATCGGGCATGTGCTGGATATCCTCGTGCGCGGGACGCGCAACAGGTCATCGACAGATTGACAGTTCCACCGTGCCGCGGCGCAACCCCCGCGACGCCACTATCTTAGACCGAACGGGCCGATGGCGTGCCGAGGGCGGCGCACCGGCCGGACCGGGCGTCCTCCATACGCCCCGCATCCGGATCCGGTTCGCACGGATCGACCGATCCGAGGGGATTCTCCCAGCCACGAGAGCGCAGATTTCGCGCCGTACGGGCCCCCGACACGACGCGATACCATGCGTTTCGGGATTATCCCAACCCAACGCCCGACGAGGAGCCACGCGTGCCAGCATCCCCCATCCGACGACTCGCGATCATCGGCGACGGCCAGATGGGCCTGGTCATGGCCCACATCGCCGCGTCCCAGCCCTTCGAGCCGCGCGTCACGCTCTGGTGCCACGACCCGGAGGTGGCCAGTTCGCTCTCGCAGACGCGGACCTCCTCGCGCATGCCGATGATCACCCTCGACGAGTCGATCACGGTCACCGGCTCGGCGAAAGCCGCCCTCGAGCGCGCCGACCTGATCCTCGCGGCGGTGCCGACGCAGTTCGTCCGCTCGGTCTGGGAAGGCCTCGCCCCGGCGATCCGTGAGCACACACCCGGCGCGGGCATCGTCTCGGTCGCCAAGGGCATCGAGAACTCCACCCTGCTGCGCCCGACGCAGGTGATCAGCCAGTGCATGGGCGAGAACGACGACCGCACGACCGGAGTGCTGTCGGGTCCGACCATCGCCTCCGAACTCGCGCGCGGGCTGCCGGCGACGATGATCGCCGCCTCCGACGATCAGTCGCTCGCCGAGGCGACGCAGCGCCTGTTCACCACGACCTACCTGCGCATCTACACCTCCCAGGACCCGATCGGGGTCGAGGTGGCGGGCGCGTGCAAGAACGTGATCGCGATCGCCGCGGGCATCCTCGACGGGCTCAAGGCCGGGTTCAACGCCAAGAGCGCGCTGCTGGCGCGCGGCCTCGCCGAAGCGACCCGCCTCGGCCTCGCCATGGGCGCGCAGGCCGAAACCTTCTATGGCCTCGCCGGCGCGGGCGACCTCGCCACCACCTGCTTCAGCCCCGAGGGTCGCAACCGCTCCTGCGGCGAGGCGCTCGGCAAGGGCGAATCGCTTGATCACTACCTCAAGCGCACCGACAGCGTGGTCGAGGGCGTCGCCACCGCCGAGTCGCTCATGCAGCTCAAGGACGATCACTCCGTGGAAATGCCCATCTGTGAGACGGTCTATCGGGTGCTCAACGAGGGCCTCGACCCGATCGACGGCATCCAGTCGCTGATGAGTCGCGAGCCGAAGGCGGAGCGGATCGGGTAGATCTCCCAGCAACCAAGGGAAATTCCTCGCAATCGCCGAACCCATCCGGCACAATGGCATCGAACTCCCACGGAGGATGGTCGATGCGATTGCTGGCTGTTCTGGTCGCCCTGATGCTTACGCTCTGCCCCGCCCCCGCTCGCGGGCAGATGGTGATGAACCTGGGCAATGCCGCGGCGAGTCTCGATCGGACCCCGCCGTTCACCCGCACCGAGTTGCGTGTGCTCGACTCGATCCTTGGCCTCACCGATGAGCAGCGGGAACTCGTGCAGGCGCTGCACGCCGAGTTCAGCGCGCGGTACCAGGACCGGCTCGGCGAGGTCCGGGCGCGCATCGAACCTATGGTCGAAGAATCCATGATCATGATGGATCGCGAGCCGCTGGAAGAGGCGCAGGCCATCGCGTCGGAGTTTCGAAGGTCTCGCGAAGCCATGCGCGAGGAGTTCATCGCCGACCTGCGTCTCGTGCTCGATCGCGGTCAGTCGGAGCTCTGGCCACGCGTCGAGCGCGAACTGCGCCGTCCGAGGCTGCTCGCGAACGGCAGCTTCGTCGGCGAATCGGTGGACCTGATCGCGCTCGTCGATGCGCGGGTGCCGCTGTGGACGGAGCGTGACGGGCTCGTCGAAGAGTTGGACGCTTACGCGCGTCGGCTCGATCAGGCGATGCTCGAACGCGACCGCCTGCTCGACAGCAAGGGCGGGCGCAACTTCCTCGAACTGGTCAGCACGGACACCGCCGAGGCGACACGGGTCGTCGAGCGGGCCAACGAGGCGAGGGCACGGGTGCGCGAGGTGAACACCTCCACCATCGCCCGCCTGCGCAACTTGCTTCCGACCAACGATGCCGAAACGCTGGAACGCGCCTTCTACCTGCAGAGCATCGAGAAACTGGTGCCCGAATCACCGATCACGCGTCGGATCCTCGCATCGGACCAGCTCGAATCGCTGACCGACGAGCAGCGCCCATCCGTGGAGCGGATCGCCGCCGAGTACCGGGCGGGTCGGACCGCTTCGCTCAAAGACCTCTTCGAGGCGATCGCCGCGACTCAGGAGGACATGCTCCCCGAGTCGCTCGACAAGGCCATCCGAACCGAGCAGGGGTTGCCCGAGCGGGATTGGACCCTGCACGGCCAGCCGATCCCCATCTTCGAAGAAGCCTCGAACGCGACCGTCGCGCCTGGACCGCCCTGCGCTCGATCCTGACCGACGAGCAGATCGAACACCTGCCCGGGCTCGACAACCCGAACGTCTCCTTCCCGTCGCTGATGCGCCGCTTCCCCTGACCGGAGTTCACCCATGCTGCGCCTGCTCGCTCTCATTCTCTCGGTACTCGTCACCAGCTGCCCGGCCCTCGCGCAGTACGGCGCGTCCGGCTACGGGAACCCGGCGCTGCGGATCTCCGAAACGCCGCCGTTCACGCGGGCGGACCTCCGTATCATGGACTCGATCCTCGGGCTCACGCCGGCGCAGCGCGAACTGACCGACGCGCTGCACTCGGAGTTTTTCGACCGGTATCGCGACGAAGCGACCGCCGTGCGCCTGGAGATGGAGGCGCTGGTCGAGGAGGCCGCGATCACACAGAAGCAGGAGCCGCTGCACGAGGGGTCCGACCGGGTCACGAAGTGGAACCAGCGGGTCGAGGAGATGCGGG
>CAXAVQ010000041.1:0-12170 GCA_963971985.1 uncultured bacterium | reverse complement strand
CTTCCATCGGGTTCGGGTGGCCGTCGAGGGCCGAATCGATCTCGCGCAGGGTGGCGAGGTCTTCGATGGTCATGGCCCGGCGGTTGTTGGGGTCGGCACCGAAATGGACGCCCAGGGTGGCGGCTGCGGCGTAGACGATCGGGACGGCGTGGCCCTCGGAGAGCACGAGCCGGTCGGCGGTCGGGTAGTCCGGCAGTTCCGGCGAGTGGCGCATGGTGTGGAAGAAGAGGACCGTGGTGAGGTGTCCGAGGCTGCTCGCGGTCGTCGGGTGGCCGCTCCCCGCACTGGCGCACATCTCGAGAGCCAAACGGTTGAGTTCGATGGCCTGAGCGTGAACCGCTGCTTCGAATGACATGGGCTGGTCCTTACCTTCTATAGGGCGCTGCGTCGTGGCTCCAGAGCGGGCGTCGAGCGGCGCGTGTACCCGAATGAAAATCAAACAAACCGCGCACCACGCTGGGCGTGGATCTGCGAGAACGGTCAGTATCATGCAAAGCACGTTTCGCCACAACCGATTTCGCACACTGAACGACCGAGAAATTCGCCTGCTCAGCGAGTTGACTCGGGTCGGTTTCGATGTGGATGACTCGTGGGCAGCCTGTCCCTCTCAGGCGGGGGGAGCGGTCGCAGGGGTAGTGTGCCGGTCTCGACCGATGGGGGAGATCGCCCCCAGCCATTGTGGGCGGGTGCGGTCGGGCCTCGCGGTGTTGTGGATGTCGAGTACAATCCCGCGCGAGGAAGGGCATGCATCGCCGAGCCGGGCGAAGCCTCCATGCACGACGATCGGAGTGGTAATCGATGAAGGTGATTTGTGATCGAGCCGCACTCATGGACGCGGTGAACCTGGTCTCCGGGGTGGTGGCGTCGCGATCGCCTCGTCCCCAACTGACGTGCATCAAGTTCGAGGCGCGCAAGGACGGCGACGGCGGCGCGGGAACGATCACGCTTTCCGCGACGGATGCGGAGATCTCGATCCGCATGTCGAGCGCGCAGGCGGAAGTTCAGGAAGACGGCGAGGCCCTCATCCCGGCGGACAAACTCCGCCAGATCGTCAGCGCCGAGGACAAGGATCCCACGCTGACGCTCGATTCCGACGGCGAGATGACCAGCATCCGCGGCGCGGATGCGCACTTCAAGGTCTACGGCTACCCGCCCGGTGACTTCCCGCAGATCCCCGATTTCCCGGAGGAATCCGGTGACGACTCGTTCGCGATCGACGCGGCGACGCTCTCGACGCTGATCTCGCGTACAACGTTTTCCACCGCGCGGGAAAACTCGCGCTACGCGATCAACGGTGTGCTGATGCGTCGCGAGGGCAAGAAGATCGAGATGGTCGCGACCGACGGTCGTCGGCTTGCGCTAGCCAAGGCGAACGCGAACGAGTTCACGGGCGACGGCCCCTCGACCTGCATCGTGCCGACCAAGGCGCTGACCATGGCGAACAAGCTGCTCAGCGGCTGCGATCAGGTCCGCGTGGCGGTGACGGACAACCAGATCATTTTCAAGTTCGACGACTCGGACGTCGCCGGCGCGGGCGGCACGGTGCTGGCGTCGAACCTCGTCGACGGGACCTTCCCGCCCTACCAGGATGTCATCCCGAAGGACCAGGACAAGCGGGCCACCTTCGCGGTCGAGTCATTGGGTTCCGCGGTACGACGTGCGGCCCTGCTGACCAACGAAGAATCTCGCGGCGTGCGCATGGCGTTCGGCAAGGACACGCAGGCGCTGAAGATCTCCAGCCGTGCACCGGAGATGGGCGAGGCCGAGATCAACGTCGAGATGAAGTCATTCGACGGCGACGACATCGAGATCGGCTTCAACCCGGCCTTCATCATCGACGCGCTGAAGGTGCTGCCGGGTGAAGAGGTCATGATCGAGATGAAGGCCCCGAACAAGCCGGGCATGATCAAGAGCGGCAGCGACTTCGTGTACGTGGTGATGCCGGTCAACCTGCAGTAAGTCCGCAAGCGGAAGGATTTGTGACGGGCGCCCGACGCCCGGACGCGGCGTGAGAAAGTCCGGCGGGTGAGGGATCCTCGCCTTTCCGACCCGGTCTCACCCGCGTACCATGCCGACCCTATGGAGAGCATCCTCGCCATTTTCCCGATCGGGCCCCAGTTTTTCGTTGGGGTCATCGTCGCGGTCATCGTGATCCACCTCGTCCTCGCGACGGTGGGCATCCTGGTGTATTTCGAGCGGAAGATCTCGGCGTATATCCAGGACCGCATCGGGCCGAACCGGGTCGGCTTCGACCTCGGCCTGCCGCTGCTGCAAAAGCTGTTTCGCGGCTTTGGGTTCTGGGGGCTCGGGCAGTCGCTGGCCGACGGCCTGAAGTTCATCCTGAAGGAAGACTACCGCCCGCCGCAGACCGACAAGATCCTCTTCAGCCTCGCGCCGATGCTGTCGGTGATCCCGGCGCTCATCGGTTGGGCCGTGATCCCGTGGGGCGGCGTCATCGCGATCGACCCGATCGTGATCGGCGGGCGCGAGATCGTCAGCGCCGGCGACGCGGTCGTCGGGGCCGCGGCGGTGGATATCGGCTTCATCTTCCTGCTCGCCGTAGCGGCGCTCAGCGTGTACGGCATGACGCTCGGCGGCTGGGCCTCCAACAACAAGTACTCGTTCCTCGGCGGGCTTCGCGCTTCTGCGGGCATGATCTCCTACGAGATCCCGATGGGCCTGTGCATCCTCGTGGTCGTGCTCACCGCGGGCACGGTCGCTCCGAATTCGATCGTCGAGGCCCAGGTGGCCGGGAGCGGCGTGTGGTTCATCGTGGCCCACCCTCTCGCGGCGCTGCTGTTCTACGCGTGCACGCTGGCCGAAGGGAACCGGGCGCCGTTCGACAACGCCGAGTGTGAGCAGGAGCTCGTCGGCGGCTGGCACACCGAGTACTCCTCGATGCGCTTCGCGCTGTTCTTCCTCGCCGAGTACGCCCACCTCATCACGGGTTCGGCGTTCTTCGTGCTGCTGTTCCTGGGCGGCTATCACATCCCGTTCGTGCCAGGCCTGCAGCCGGAAGACACCGGCCTGCTCGCAGCGCTGCTGAAGTTCACCGTGTTCTTCGGCAAGGTGATCTTCATGATCGTGCTGGCGATGTTCATCCGCTGGACGATCCCGCGTCTTCGCTACGACCAGATGATGAAACTCTGCTGGAACGCGATGATCCCGCTGTCGATCGCGCTGGTCGTCTCGGTCGCGACGGTGAAGTTCCTGCGGATCGACTCGGTGGTGGCGTACATCCTCGTGAATGTCGTTCTGGCGGGCGCGGGTATGGTGCTGTTCCCGAAACTGCCGGTCGCGAACGTCAACAAGCGGATCCCGCTCGCGGGCTCACGGTTCAGCCCGATCCCCGGGCACGCGGTGCAGACCGCGCCGACCGGCTCGATCGCGCGTTCCGAATCACCGGTGCCCGAGCACAGCAGCGGGATCATCAGCGCCCACTGACGACGGACCATGCGTTACCTCGCGATCGATCTCGGCGACCGTCGCACGGGCCTGGCGACCGGCGACGACGAGTCCGGGATCGTGAGCGCCGCCGGCGTGATCGAACTGCCGTTGAATCGCGGCGATTCGCTACTCGACGGGCTCTGTCAGGCGATCCGAGACCACGAGCCGGACGAGCTCGTCGTCGGCATGCCATTCAACATGGACGGCTCGGAGGGGCCCCGGGCCAAACTGGTCCGCGCGTTCGTCGAGCGACTCACGCAGCGCATCGATCTGCCGGTGCGCTACCAGGACGAACGCCTGACCTCGGTGCAGGCCGTCTGGGAGATGGCCCGCTCCGGAATGACGCACAAACAGAAGAAGCAGCGCCGCGATGCCCTCGCCGCCGCGGCGATCCTGCGTGATTACCTCTCGTCGCTCGACGGGTCCTCCGGCTCGGAGCCGTTCGATTCCGAGTCTGATTCTGACTCCGACTGAGCGGCCGCTTGCTCGCTGGGGCCGACGGTGGACAGGTAGATCACCTGATCGACCTCGATCTCCGTTGCCACCTGACGGCCGACGATGGCGTTGTCGATGCCGAAGTCGGGGAGCGTGAGCGTGTAGCGACAGCGGAGGGCCATCAGGTCGCCGGGCGAGACCTGCCGCGTCGCCTCGGACTCGGGAAGCAGCGCGATCCGCGCGTTTTCGATGCGCAGCGGGCGGGTCACGCCCCTGATGGTCATGTCGCCGACCAGTTCCCCGGTAAAGGTGTGAGCACCGTCCGGAGAGCCGTCGGGCGTGGCGTCGACCGGGTCGGCGAAGAAGGCGAGGCGGTAGCGAATGTAGGGAAAACGAGACTCGTCGAGCCACTGCGCGGTCCGGAGGTGGCGATCGCGCATGTCGATGCCGGTCCGGATCGACCTGACCGGGACCGCGAACTCTGCTTCGAGCAGCGCCCCCCGCTCGGCCGGGTCCGACTCGCCCTCGACGGACAGCGTTTGAGCCAGTTCCGCCGGTCGCTCAACGATCGCGAAGCCGATGATGGCGTCGGATTCGCCGGTAAAGGTCTCGATCGGGGTGGTGCTGGTGAATGTCGCCTGAACCGCGCGTCCGGGCAGGGCGTAGTACGTGACGCCTCGCTCGGCGGCGTTCTCCGGCACAACCAGTTCGAGGGCGTCCTCTGAGATCGGGGCGAAGGCCATGGCCTCGGTCTCGACCGGCTGGGTGGTGTCCGAATCGGCCAGACCGACCGTTGTGGCGGCGAAGGCGAGCAGGATGCCGATGGAATGCAGAGAGCGGGATCGAGCGTTCATCACCCCTAGGGTACCACCGACGCTCCGAGATGCTGCGTCACCCGCCGGTCTCACGCACCCGGGCCCCCACGCACGGGTATCGTTGAGAGCGAGCACTCACCACGGAAGGACCGACATGCTCCCCCTGTCTCTGTTCAACATCCTGCTCCTCTCGCTCACATCGGCCTTGGGCTGCGCGACGCAGGATCCGCAGGGCCCGCAGGGCACTGGCCAGCCTCTCCCCGCACAGGCTGAGAACGCTCCCGCGACTCCCGACCACCCGGACCCCGAGGTCGACCGGATCCTGACCGAACTGGAAACCGCCGATCGCGGCATGCGCGACCTGCGTGCCGGGATTGTCTACGACCGGATCGATCGCACGCTCGGTGACCGCCAGTACCGCTTCGGCGACCTGCTGTTCCGCGATCGCACGCCCGAGGGCCAGACGGGTCGCGCCGGAATGCGGTCGTTTGTCGTGCGATTCGATCGCTACGCGGATCTCGATGTGACGCGCGACCTGAACGAATCGTGGGCCTTCGACGGGCGATGGCTCATCGAGCGGAACGACGACGATAAGACCTTCCGCAAGCGCGAGATCACGCGCGTCGGCGAAGAGGTTGACCCGCTGCGCCTCGGCGAAGGCCCGCTGCCCATCCCGATCGGCCAGCGCAAGGCGGACATCCTCGAGCGGTACGAGGTCGAACTCGTGGACCCGACCGATTCCTTGGAAGAACCAGAAGACCCTGCCGACAAGGACGAGTTCGCGAGTTACCGCGAGGCGGTCACCTCCACGGGCGCGGTTCAGTTGAAACTCACGCCGCGGACTGAGGATGAGGACGGCTTCGATTCTGTCCGTCTCTGGTACTGGAAGTCGCCAGACGATCCCGATCGCTGGCTTCCGCTCATGGCTCGGGCGGCGAAGACGAACGCCAAGGGGCGGGAGATGGACATCGCCTTCGTCCTTATGGTGGGCGTCAAGGTCAATCGGGGCGTCACGGATGAGGAAATGACCGTGCCGGAGCCCGGGCCGGGCGATGGCTACACCGTCCAGATCGATCGCCTGCCCGTCGAAGGGGGCGGCCAGTGATCCGAGCCACTCCCGTCCTTCGTCTGCTCGCTTCGGTCGGTCTGGCGCTGTCCGTCGGCGTGACCGCCTCCGCGCAGCCGTCGCTGAACCCGGACATGGCGCCGCCCGCCGGCGCGCCCGACCCGCTGCCCGCCGTGCTGCGCATCATCGACCTGCCCTACCTCTCGGGAGAGGAACGGACCGAACGCCGGGTCTTCCACGGCCTGTGGACCGAGGCCGACCTCGAATCGACCGAAACACTCGCAAGAGCGGCGTTGATCAGCGGCGCGTACGCCCACCCGGTGTTCGATCGGGACGGCGTCCCCCCGCTGCTGCGTGCGCAATCGCTCGTTCGGAGCGGCGAACTGAAACGCGCGATCGAGTTGCTCGAACAGATCGACTCGAACGAGGCGCGCGTGCTGCTCGCCGAGTCGCTGGAGAAACTGGGCGAGTTCGACCGGGCACGCGCAGTGCTCCAGCCGGTGCTCGCCGATCTGCCGCGCGCCGACCGCCTTTCCGATGCGCAAGGGATCGTCGCGGGGGTCCGCGCCCTGCGCCTGCAGGCCAAGCTCGACGGCAAGCCGGCCTCGGAATACAACCGCATGATCGGGCTCCTGAGCAAGGTCCACCAGCAGATCGACCGGCTCTACTGGCCCGCGCTGCTGCTCGAGGCCGAACTGCTGCTCGAGAAGGGCAATCGCGAGAGCGGGACGGAAGTCCTGCAGCAGGTGCTCGCGATCAACCCGATGGTCGCCGAGGCGTGGCGCCTGCTCGGCGACACGCAGGTCGACGGTCTGAACGTGGACGGGGCCGCATCCGTGGCACGCCGACTCGATCTCAACGTCGAACGGATCGCGCCCGATCGGGCGATGCCCTCGCTGGATGCCGAACTGATCCGCGCCCGTCGCTGGATGCGCGAGAACGATCCCGACCGGGCCGCATCCTTCCTCACGCGAGCGAAGGCCTGGTACCCGCGCAGTCGCGACATCGCGGCCCTGCACGCCGGCGTCGAGGCCATGAGTTACGACCCAGCGCGCACCGAGCGGGCGATCGAAGCCTACGCCGAACTGTCGCCCGGCTCGCCGCTGGCATTCCTGCGGGTCGGCGAGTCGCTGTCCGAGCGTCGGCAGTATGCCGAAGCCGCCGAGTACCTGCGTCGCGCGATTGCGATGCAGCCCAACGACCCGCGCGGGCACGCCGAACTCGGCCTGCTGCTCGTGCAGGCGGCCCGCGATGCCGATGCGTACGAGGCCCTGAGCCGTGCGCAGGAACTCGACCCGTTCAACGTGCGCGTCGCCAACAGCATCAAGCTGCTGGAAGACCTGCGAACCTGGGAGACGATCGAGAGTGACAACTTCCTTGTTCGGTTCCGACCCGGCCTTGATGGCGTGCTCGCGCGCGAGATGATCGAGCCGATCGAAGCGGTGCACGCCGACCTCGTGGACATCTACGACCACCAGCCCGACTTCAAAGCGGTGCTCGAGCTCGCTCCGGACAACCAGTGGTTCGCGGTGCGGATCGTCGGCATGCCGGGCATCCACACCGTCGCCGCGGCGACGGGCCCGCTCATCGCGATGGAGGTTCCGCGCATCGGCAAGCGGAGCATGGGCGAGTACGACTGGCTGCGTGTATTCCGGCACGAGTACGCCCACACGATCACGCTCAGCAAGACGCGCAACCGCATCCCCCACTGGTTCACGGAAGCCGCGGCAGTCTACAGCGAAGAGGCCCCGCGCGATTTCTCGCGCGCCCAACTGCTCACGCAGGCGCTGCTCAACGGCACGCTGTTCGACATGCGCGAGATCAACCTCGCCTTCACGCGCACAGACTCTCGCCCCCAGGCCTATGCGCAGGGTCACTGGATGTACGAGTTCATCGCTTCCGAGTGGGGCGAGAGCGCTCCGCTGCAGCTCATGGAGGCCTACGCCGCCGGCGAGCGTGAGGACGCCGCGATGACCGCGGTCCTCGGCATCAGCCAGCAGGAGTTCTTCGAGCGGTTCCAGGAATGGGCGTACCGGGATGCGTCGTCGTGGGGCATGGTGACCGAGCCGAGCCTGCGTCAGCTGCGCATCGCCGAATCGATGCAGGACATCGAACTGGAAGAGGGCATCACCGAGTCGCTCGCCGATTTCGCGTCGCAAACGGCCTTGAAGGTCACCGGTGGCGCGTCCGCCCCGGACTTCCAGCCCCGGCTCATCCGCATCACGCCGGCCCTCGTCGAGTACTGGCTTCTGGACAACCCGGACCACCCCGACCTGCTGGAGCTCTATCTGCAGGAGCAGATCACGATCAACGGCGGCGTGGTGGACGAGCGGCTCATCGACTTGCTCGAGCGCTACGCCGCGGCTCGCCCGGTCGACCCGATGCCCCACCAGAACCTCGCTCGCCTGTACCTCGACTCCGACGATCCGTGGCGGGCCATTCCGCACCTCGAGTTCCTCGACGCCCGCGAGAACTACTCCGCGGCGTACGCGTCCCGCCTCGCCCGCCTGTACACCGCACGCGGTAATCGCGAGAAGGCCTTCGAGTACGCCACGCGGGCCACTCGCGTCGCGCCGTTCGACGCCACCAACCGCGAGATCGCCGCGGCGGCGTCGATCCAGGCCGGTGAACTCGAAGAGGCGGAGCGCCACATCCTCGCGCTGACCGAGATCGAACCGGATCGGGAGCAGCACCGCCTGCGCCTCGACGCCGTGCGCCGCCTGATCGACGAGCGGGCGGGTCGAGCTTCGGCGAACTGATCGCGGCGCACGAAAAAGGCGACGCACCGTGGAGGTGCGCCGCCCGAGAGTGCGGTCAAGAGAAGAGAGAGTCGGTCAGTCGATGATCACGGTGTCGCGAGAAGCGACCGGGCCGCGATGGTCGTGGTCGCGCTCGACCTCGCCGTCGTCGCCGATCTCGATGGTCTCACGGGGGAGTTCGAGCGGCAGGTTCATAGTGCTCTCGAAGATCTCACGAGCCGACTGCTCGCGGCTGAGCTCCTGCTCGGCCATGTCTTCGTAGCTGCGACGCTCGGCGCCGGAGAGCAGGCTGCTCAGACGGGCTTCCTGCTCGGCCTGGATCTTGGCCATGCGACCGGTGACCTGGTCGAGGCTGACGCTCTCGAAGCGGTCGAGGTTGCGGATCGCCTTCTCGCGCTCTTCGACCATGTCGATGAGCTTCTCGTTGCGAGCGATGACTTCGATCTGGCCGTCGAGCTGGGCGAGTTGCGTCTGGAACGCGGTGTGCTCGGCCTCGAGCTCGTTGAGCAGGTCGGTCAGGCGACCGGACTGCTGGTTGAGAACCTGCAGGCTCCGCTCGGCCTCCGAGGCGCGGACCGTGTAGGCCTGCACCGTGTTGCGGATCTCGGTCGCCCGGTTGTAGCTCTCTTCGAGCGACATCGTGCGTTCCTCGAACCGAACGTTGATCACCGCGTGCGGCGAGTCCTGTCGGACGTTCCGGGCCTGGTCGAGGCGGGCGGTGAGGACGTCGAGGTCGTTCGACGCCATCTCCACGACCTTCAGGGCCACGGCCCGGTCACGCTCGAGGCGGTCCGACTGCTGGTTCAGTTCGGCGAGTTCGCCGCGAACCTTGGCGATGCGCTCGGGGTACTGGCGCTCCAGGTTCCGGAGCTGGGCACGCAGGGCGATCGGGTCATCGATCGCGGAGTCGATGGTGTTGGTGATCTTGCTCTTCACCTGAGAGAGCATCGCGCCGCCCCGGGGGGTCTGCGAGATGAGGAAGACGCCTCCCGCGGCAAGACCGCCGATCACAGCGAGGCGAAACAGGGGTTTGGTGCAGCAGGCCATTTCGGATCCTTTCTCTCTGCTCGCGACGGGCTCACATTTGCTCGTCGCGTTCGTTCCGGTGTGTGGGTCCCGATTGACCCGGTCCGCCACCTTGTTCCGGATCCCGCGGAGTTGATTTCGCGCCCGCACAAAAAACTTTCGCAAATTGCCTTGGGCGCTCCCCAACGAGGCTTCCCCACCCCGTGCGTGTCGCCCGGAAGCGGGATTCGGACAGGACACCTGCGAGAAATGGCGTATTCTGGATGCTGAACCGACGATCCGATTCGAATAATCCATCCGAGAGCAGGGGAATTATGCTGAACAACCTCACCACCGGCTTCGTCGCGCGGCTTCGTGCCCGGGATACCGCCGCCTGGTACGAGCTCTGGGAGACGTTCGGCCCGGTTCTGGAAGCCCAACTCGCGAAATGGGGGCGCGGTCGCATCGGCAACGAGACCGTCCGCGACCTCTCGCAGGAGACGCTGGCGGCCCTTTCGGACTCCATCGATCGCTACGACCCCGCCAAGGGGGCCCGCTTCAGCACGTGGCTGCTCGCGATCGCCAAGCACACGCTAGGCGACGAGATGGATCGGCGCATGGCCCTCAAACGGGGCAAGGGCAACCGGGGCATCTCTTTGGAAGAGGCCTGGATGAGCGAAGCCTCCGGCACCAGCCCGGACGGCGAGTACGAGGCCCGGGTCTTCCGGGCGAAGGTGACCAAGGCGATCCGACTCGTCGAGCGCGAGGCCGAGTTCTCAGACTTCGCGGTGTTCCAGATGCGCTGCCTCGATGGGCAGCCCGGCAAGGATGTCGCCGAATCGCTCGGCGTGAGCGAGCCAACGGTCAGCCGGCGTCTGGCGAAGGTCCGCGACCTGTTGCGCTCCCGCCTGGGCGAGGTGATCTACACCTATTCTTTCACGCAGGACGAAATCGGCGAGGCGGAGCGAAACGGGCTGGTCCTGAATCCCACCAATGCGGAGGACGCGCTGTTCGACGAGGCGATCGCTGAGATCTACCGCCAGGAGATGGAGGATCGCCGAGGAGAGCAAGACCCCGCGTTCCGTTGATCGGCTCACCCGAGTCGGAACGGAGGAGTATCCGATGGGCGTTTCATTTGCTGGCATCCTGGTCCTGATCGTCGGCGGCATTATGGCCGCCGTCTTGGGCGTGTTCCTGATCCTCTTCGCGATCAAGTTCTTCAAGGTGTTCTTCCGCGGGGTCGGGCTGGTCATCCGCCACTTCTACCGGTTCATCGCGGGCGAGATCAGCGACGTGTTCCGCACGATCGGCGCGATCTTCGCGGCGATCGCCCTCTCTCTGCTGATCGTGCTCAACGTCGTCATCGCTCGCTGGTCGAACGCCAACCACTACGGTCGCGCGTTCAAGGACGAGCTCTCGACGGCCGCCCGCGCGATGTACCTGGTCTGCATCGGCCATCCGGCCCGATTCCTGCTGCTCTCGGGCCTGACCGAGGGCGTGGAGGTGCGTGTCGCCAACGCGATGGCCGCGGCTCCCGGTTCCGACAAACCCTCGAAGCGCACCGGCGAGTTCGACGGGTACACCATCGTCGGCTCGCTCAAGGGCGGCGGCTCGGGCGGCAAGCTCTTTGTGGCCGAGCCCGACGAACGCAAACTAGCGATCTTCGAGCGCCGCGGCATCACCGATGTCGATCAGGTCGTCATCAAGAGTTTCTCGCTCAAGGACGGCTCGAGCATGCCCCAGATCGTCCGCGAAAGCCGTGCGCTGGAGGCCGCGAAGAAGCTCGGCCTCGTGCTCGAACACGAACTCAGCGACGAGCGTTTCTACTACGTCATGCCGTACGTACCGGGTGAGGCGCTGGGTGCCCTCACACAGCGCCTGCACGCCGAGAGCGGCGCCGTCGGGCTCGATCCGCGCCGGATGCGCTACACCCTCACCCTGATCGCCGAACTGCTCGAAACGCTCAGCGTCTACCATCGCGGCGGTCTGTGGCACAAGGACATCAAGCCGGACAACATCATCGTGTCGGGCGACAAGGCCACCCTGGTCGACCTCGGTCTCGTGACGCCGCTGCGCTCGGCGATGACCCTGACCACGCACGGCACGGAGTACTTCCGCGACCCCGAAATGGTCCGCATGGCCCTGCGCGGCGCGAAGGTGCACGAGGTCGACGGCGTGAAGTTCGACATCTACGGCGCCGGCGCCGTGCTGTTTTCGGCGATCGAGAACTCGTTCCCTGCTCACGGCGGACTGAGCCAGCTCAGCAAGCGCTGCCCGGAGGCCCTGCGCTGGATCATCCGCCGGTCCATGGCCGAACTGTCGCAGCGCTACTCCAGCGCCGAAGAAATGCTTGCCGACCTGCGCGTCGTCATCGAGGCCGACGATCCGTTCGCCCTGAAGCCCAAGGACCTGCCGTCGATGGGCGGCAAAGCCCCGGAATCACTGCACACCGAGCCCGAGCCCGCGCCGGTCGGTGTTGCTGCGGCTGACGGACCGAACAGCGAGCCGAACTGGGTGTTCGCGAGCCAACGGCACCAGACACCCCGTCCAGAGCCTGCAGCGGAGTCGAACCGCGGCAAGGTCCGTTTCAAGTTGCAGGACTGGCTGACGGGTCGCTACAGCGTGGAGAACGCGCCGGTGGCG
>CAXAVQ010000040.1:0-12227 GCA_963971985.1 uncultured bacterium | reverse complement strand
CGGTGGCGATCACGCTGCTCCCGCTGAGCCACGAGGCGTTGTCGTCGAGGTGGGCACTGAGCTTGGCCTCGCTGTCGAGCAGAACAATTGAGCGCTCGTCGCGGAATCGCGACGGCACGATGTCGGCGAGATGATCCAGCAGCGTGTCGGCGGTGTCCTTGGGCAGGTCGTAGTTCACGTACGCGCCGAGACTGAAGTCGCCGCTGTTGCCCGGCAGATAGACCGCGGCGTTGGTCGGCCCGGTCTTCGTGAGCATGTGCTCCAGCGTCTTGCGCAGCAGCGACTCGACATCCAGTTCCGATTCGATCGCTTGCGCGAGCTGATCGGTATGGACCGAGTCGACCTGCTCGGCGAGCTGCTGGTAGGCGTTGACGAGATCGCCGCACAGCACGTCGACCTGGTTGTTCACCTGCTGACGCTGCTTGTTGAGGCGCCGACAGATCCGCTTGAGGCGCTCGATGCGCCGCGCCTGCTGGCGCATGGCCTGGGCCCGTTCGGCCGCCGACGCGAGTCGCTCTCGGAGCTCATCAAGGTTGAAGGGCTTGGCGATCAGGTCTACAGCGCCGCAACGCATCGCCAGCACACCGTGGTCTACGGTCGGCTTGCGCACCGTCAGCAGCACGCTGACGGGACGATCGGCACCCGTGAGCTCGGTCGCCAGGCGCACGGCCTCGGCCTCGTGCCGATCGATCGAGATGAGCGCGACGTCGTAGTCACCCTCCGTGATCGCTCGCGCGAACTCCTCGGTGCTGGCGGTGCTGTCGAGCGTGATCTTCAAGCCGCTCGCGGCGTCGCGAAGACGCTTGCGCGAACGCGCGTCTTCCTCGTAACACAGCACTCGGGCCGGACGGGCCGACCCGCTCGGCAGATAGCCCTCGAGCGCACGCTTGCCGTCTTGGCTGGCGCTCACGCGGAGCGGGCTGTCGGGCTGCTCGGATGGTTGTCGCTTGCTGCTCACGCGTGGTCTCCCTCGGTCCGGCGCGAATCCTGCGGCCTACGCCGCCTTCCGGGGACGCTCTCTCGACGCGTCCCACTTCCAGTCCTCGAGCGCCACGGTCACCGTGGCGCCCTTGCCGGGGCTGCTCTCGATCCAGAGGTCGCCGCCGTGCAGGTCAATCAGTCGCCGGGCCCTGGCGAGCCCGAGCCCCGGTTGTCGACCCGCGTCCTTCTCGCTGAAGAAGGGGTCGCAGGCGTGACGTCGGGCGCGCTCGGACATGCCGATCCCGTCGTCCGTCACTGAGATCAGCAGTCAGCCATCCGCATCGGAGACAAAAGCCCGAACCTCGATCAGGTGCTTCGGGCGGGCCTCCAAAGCGTTGACGATGATCTCTGTGACGGCTTGGACGATTTGGCGACGGTCGATAAACGCGACGTCGACGTCGTCTCCGATAATCACGCGGATCTCCGGAAGCCTCGTGTCGGTTCGGAGGGTGCCTTCGACCTTGGCGCTCGCCTCGAGCGCGCTCAGCGTGGTCTTACGCTTCTCGACGCTCGCGCGAACGGCCTGGTCGAGTGTCTGGTGGATATCGGAGCGCGTCCGCTTGGGTTCCGGCGGGTCGGCGAACAGGTGCAGCGAGGTGATCAGGTCGCTCAGCCGCTGGGCGGCATCGGCGACGGCTTTGGCTTTCGACGCGTTCTCGTCGTCGAGGAGTCGCTGAGCGAGGATCTGGGCGTTGCCGCTGATCACGGTGAGCGGGTTGTTCATCTCGTGCGCCGCACCGCCGGCGAGTTCGCCCAGCCGGGCGAGCGAGCGGGTCTCCACGAGCTGCTGCTGCGTATCGGCCAGTTGCCGGTTGGCTTCGGCGAGCTGCTCACCGAGTCGACGAGCACCGTCGAACTGCGCGGTCGCGCCGAGGACCGAAGCCCAGCTCGCCAGCAGGGGGCGGATGATTTCCGGGTGGTCGACCAGGCAGCGGGCCTCCTTGCCGACCTGATGGATCAGCACGCCGCCGGGGCTGGGCTCCTCACGCTGCTGCTCGCCCAGGAGCGGTGTGAAGCGGAACCCGGTCGGGTCGAGGTTCTCCCCGAGCGACTTCTTGAGCCAGCCGAGCACCTCGACGGACGAGAACCCCATTCCCGACTGATCGGAAAGCGAGCGCAGGTCGTGCCCGCCCGGCGGCAGGCCGAGGTTCCGGTCCGCGATCAGTTTGCCGGAGGCGAGGTACTGGCGGAATTGCCACGACGCGCCGGATCGCGACTGCCAGAGGATCGAGATCGGGCGCGACGTCGCGAAGGTTGACGCGGCCGAACGAGCGACTGTGCCCATCGCATCGGGCAACGCGGTGCGGAGCACCCCCTCCGAGTGGAAGCGATCGATCGATTCCAGCACGCGCTGCTGCGCCCGCGTCCGTTCGGCCTGCTCGTTGAGTTGGCTGTTGAGCTGACCGAGCTGTCGGTTCGCTTCGGCGATCGAGTCGAGCAGCACGCCCGAATCGCTTGAGTCGTCCAGGCCCAGATTCGCGGCTCGGACGGCCAGGCGATCGAACAGCTCGCCCTCGATCTCGCAGCACGCCTCGGCGTCCAGCCCGTGCTCGGTGCAGAGCTGCTCGATCGGCCGGACCGACGAGAAGTTGCCCGACCAGCCGATGAGCAGTTTGCGCGTGATCGCCTGCGCCACCGTGACCACGCTGATCAGCCAGCGGTGGGGGACATCGGGCAGCGACATCGCCGGTTGGTTGTGCAGCCAGATCACGTCCTGCAGCGCGTGCGGCAGTGCCCAATGCTCGGCCAGGCGTTTGCCGGCGGTGTGGTGGTCGAGCCCGATGACCTTCCGCTCGATCTCGGCGATGTCGCAGCGCTTCTGCTCACACAGCTCAACGCAGCGTCCGAAGGCCTTGGGGAGCACCTTCTCGAGCGCGAGTTTGCCCAGGTCATGGAGAATGCCGCAGAGAAAGGCCTCCTGCGGACGCACGCCAAGACCGGCGCTCTCGTGTTTCTCGGCCAGCAGTTCGGCGCAGCAGGCGACCGCCAGCGAATGGCGCCAGAACGCGGCGCGATCGAAGGTCGCCGGGGCGTCGGATTCGGTTTTGACGAGGCCGTACACCTCGACCGACAGCATCGCGGCCCGCACCGCTTCCAGACCGACGAGGACGACGGCCCGGTCGATCGTCGTGATCTCGTTCGCTGTGGCGCGATCGGCGCGACGACAAAGCCGGAGCACCCGTGCCGTCAACGCCGGGTCGGACTCGATGAGCTTGACGATCTCCTTGATGTCGGCATCGGGCGACGAGGAGAGCTGCAGGACGCGCAGCGCGATCGGCGAGAGCGTGGGCAACGACTCGATGTGGCTGAGGATGAGCTCGCGATCGTCTGTCGGGGCTTGCGCGTGATGCACGCGAGACCTCCTGCGTGGGCGGGTGGGGTCAGCTCTTGGCGGGGATCTCGAGCAGCGTCTCGATCCGTTGGAGCAACTGGTTGACCGAGAACGGCTTCTTGAGGAAGTCGTCCGCGCCAGAGCGGATGAGCTTCTCGACCTCGTCCTGCTCGACCACGCCCGAGACGAAGATCACCCGGGTTGATGCGAGTTCGGGCCGGGCACGTAGGCGCTCGCAGACCACGTTGCCGTTGATGTCCGGGAGCATGTAGTCGAGCACCATCAGGTGCGGACGGAACGCTTCGGTGAGCATGCCCGCGTCGTATCCGGTGGCGGCGGTGCGCAGCTCGAAGCGGTCGTCGCGACCGATCGTGTCCTCGAAGATCTCCAGGATGCTGTGGTCGTCTTCGACCACGAGGATCCGGTACACGTCCGGGTCGGAGTGGGTTTCCAGGGGATCCAGCGGGATGTCGTTGGTCTGCATGAAGCGGATCAACTCGTCACGCGGAATGCGCCGGAAACGCGAACCGGGAACGCGAAAGCCCTGCAGGCGCCCGGCGTCGAAGCAGCGGATGATCGTCTGCTGGCTGACCTTGCAGATCTCCGCGGCCTCGCCGGTCGTGAAGACCTTCTTGCCGTCCCACTTGCCGGCGGACGCGTTCTGCCGGGCATCGCCCGGGCCAGAACTCCCGTTGTCCTTGTGCGAGCCGTTGCTGCTGGGCGAACTCGACATGCCACCACCCCGCGCCGCTTGAGTGCGTTCGTGCGGACGATGAACGACACACCGGCGACGGTGCCGGGAAGTCCGCATCGCGAGCATCGGCGCGAAGCCGGGAAGACTTCACCGGCGGTAGCGGCTGGGCGAAACGGGCGCGGTTTTCGGACCGGATCGACCGGAGCGAGCCCTCAGTCCGGGTCCTTTGGCTGGCATCGGGTACACGCGAACACGGCTCGACCGGCCTGTTCCCACGAGGTGATCGGACCGTCACAGGTCGGGCAGCGACCCTTCTTATAGACCCGCAGGGCCTCGCTCCGGGTCGGTCGACCGATCTTCTCACCGTTGAGGGCGGCGTCGGTCGTGATGATGCGGTTCCGCTTGACGCCGATCCGGAGCATGGTCGTGATGGTCTGCCACAGGTCGTCGAACTCCTCGCGACTCAGCGACCGGGCCTCGCGCTCGGGATGGATCTTGCAGGCGTGAAGCGAGTCGCAGCGGAAGATATTGCCGACGCCCGCGAAGACCGACTGGTTCAGCAGCATCGCGCCGATGGCGGCCCGGCTCTTCGACACGCGCTTCCACAGGCGTTCCGGATCGCAGCCGTCGCGCAGCGGATCCTCGCCGAGGCGCTCGGTGATGGTCCGCCAGGAATCGGGCGTGACGATCTCGCAGGTGTTCGGTCCGTTGAGGTCGAAGGCCACGGACTCGCCGACGATGCGCACCCTGACCGCGCCGCGCGGCTCGGGCAGTTCCTTGGCGTTGCCGTTGGTATCGGTCAGACGGTGGAGGCGAAACTTGCCGTACAGCCCGAGGTGGATGTGCATGCCAACGGGCTCATCGCGCTGGCGCTTCGGCTCGAACCAGTAGCACAGGTGCTTGCCCCACGCGTCGATGCGGTCCATCCGGCGACCGTCGATGCGTTCTGCACCGTCCGAGAACCTTCCCTGCGGCGAGGACGCTTCTATCTTCTGCCCGCCGAGGGCTTTGGTGTGGTCGCGCGCGAGGCGATGGATCGTGTGGCCTTCGGGCATGGGCCGATGCTATGCTGGCGATGTACCAGGGTGGTCCATGCAGAGAACCGATAGGGACAATCCGGAGACGGCCGAGGGGCGCAAGACCACGGCCACCGAAGTCGCGTCTCGTCTGCGAGCCGCGCGACGCGATCGGGACGGCGATCCTCCCCCGACACCGACGCGATCCCGCGAGGACCCGATGATGAACCTCAAGGTGAGGCCACGCCGGAAGCGGTGCAAGTATTGCCGCTACCGCTTCAACTATCGCATGCATACCAACCGCTGCCCGGAGTGCGGTCGGTATCGCGATGACTACCCGCACCCGAACCACGGTCTGCAGGCCATGCTGTTCGCGAGTGCGCTCATCGGAGGGTTCTGTGTGGTCATAGCCCTCTTCCTGATTCTGCAGACCTTCTAACGCTAAGAAAAAACCCGGCCTTGGGCCGGGCTTGTCTGATCTGGTTGCCGGTTCGCCTTACGCGAAGTGGGCGAAGGCCTTGTTTGCGTCGGCCATGCGGTGGGTCTGCTCGCGGGTGCCCATCGCCTTGCCCTCGCCCTTGGAGGCGGCGAGGAGTTCGTCGGCCAGCTTCATGTGGGTCGGGCGACCCTTCTCGGCGCGGACGGCGGCGATGATCCAGCGGAAGGCCAGCGACTGGCGACGACGCGGGGTCACCTGCATCGGGACCTGGTAGTTCGCTCCGCCGATACGCTTCGAGCGGACCTCGACGTGCGGCTTGACGTTGTTGATCGCCCGCTCGAAGACGTCGATCGCCGACTCGCAGCCGTCGGGGTGGGGCTGCTTCTTTAGGCGACGGTCGATCTCGTCCATCGCGTCGTAGACCACTCGGATGGCGGCGGTCTTGCGACCGTCGGTCATGATGCAGTTGGTGAACTTCGCCAGGACCTTGTTGTTGAAACGCGGGTCGGGGCGGAGCTGCTCTTCGGACTTGGTGATGCGGCCTGCCATGGGGATCTCCTGTGGCTCATCTGCGTTCGGTGGGACCGGAACGCTGTTGTTCACCCTCCGGGCCGGCCGGGCCGGGAGGATTACTTGCCGATGCGGCGTGTCGTTGGGCTACTCCGCCCTCAGACAGGGCCGGGAGCCAAGCGGCTCCCGGATGTTGAACGATTGGATGGTCGCGCTGGTGGACGCTGGTGGCGAAAAGAAGCGGATTACTTCTTGGCGCGCTTGGTGCCGTACTTCGAGCGGCTGTTGGTCCGCTTGTCGACGCCGAGCGAGTCGAGCGCGCCGCGGACGACGTGGTAACGGACACCGGGGAGGTCACGGACGCGGCCGCCACGCACGAGCACGATCGAGTGCTCCTGGAGGTTGTGGCCTTCGCCGCCGATGTAGGCGGTGACTTCCTTGCCGTTGGAGAGGCGAACGCGGGCGACCTTGCGGAGCGCGGAGTTCGGCTTCTTGGGGGTCATGGTCTTGACCTGAAGGCACACGCCGCGCTTGGACGGGCAGGCTTCGAGGTCACGGACCTTGGACTTGTCGGGCTTCGGGTTGCGGGGCTTGCGAACAAGCTGATTGATCGTCGGCATGCGTCTGTACTTCCACCTTGTGCCCACCAGCGGGCGAAGGGAGATTGTAGCGAAGCGAGCGAGGGCTGCAAGGCGGGGCGGGGAGGCCGGGCGGCCTGCCTAGTCTGGAAAAGGAGATTGGGGAGGGGGATTGTACGGATTTTGCTCGCGTTTGGAGGCGGGAGTGGTCGGTCTGGTTGCCTTGAGTGCCGTGGTCAAGCCTGACGAAGTCGGGCGCAGGCCACGCGGGGGCGGCTGGGGACACGTCGTGGCCGGCGCTTCGCCTGACCACGGCACTCCGGCGGGTGTTCGATTGGCGTTTACAGGGTGGGGAGGGGATCCGGCTGGAGTCGGCCTTGAGTGACGCCCGCATATGCCGGGGCGGATGACCACCTCCAATCCTGGGGTCGCTCGACAAGACCGGCCTTCACCGGGTTGAGATGGATGTAGTTGAACTTCTGAACGAACTCGTATTTCGAGTAGATGTTTCGATCAATGCCGCCGCCACGTTGCCAGAACCGTACGTCGCCTCGGGCGGATGTCAGCTTTGGAAGCACCCCTGCATCGAGTCGTCGCCATTCGGCGAGGATTGTTTTTGCGACCGGTTGCTTGATCTGGTTCAAGACCGTTGCGATGGGATGGTCAGGCAGACTCGGCTTCAGAAGCAGATGGACATGATTGGGCATGACGACCCACGCGTAAAGTTGGAAGTGGCAGTTTTTGCGTGCTTCCAGGACCGCGTTTTCGAAGATGTCTCGTGTCGCGCCGGTGCGGAGCAGCGGCAGGCGTTTGAAGCATGAGAACGTGAGGAATCGGGCGTGGCCCGGCGTTTCCCGGCGGATGCGGCGTCGGTATGGCGGCGACTGCGAGTTCATCTGTCGTTCTGTTGTTGTCGTGGCCTGCGCCCGACTTCGTCGGGCTTGACCACGGCACTCGGCCCTAAGTTAGCACTTGGCGGTGGAGTTGTGTCTGGTTCGGTCATCCGGTTGTCATGGGCCGGAACCGGCGGGCAAGTTGCCGGTGGCACCTTCTCAGACTGCTCTTTCTGTTTCATCGCGTTGGCGCGCGCCTTCGCGACCGTGCGCTGTTCGCGCTGGACGGCTCGGATGTGTGTGAGGGCCTGGGTCGCGGCGAGTCTTCTGCGATTCCGCTCGCGTGCGACGATGGCGTCCTGCTTCGCGTCGCTGGTCGGTTCGGGTTCGTCCATGAGCTCTTCGAGGGTTTCGAGGGCTTTGGTTTCGACCCGGCGCATGACGATTTCGGCTTCCGCTTCGGCTTCGCGGAGTCGGGTGAGGAGTTCGGGGTTCGGGGCGGTGTTGGTGGGTGTGGTGTGCATGGCCCGAGTGTGTGCTCGGGGCGGGCGTGGGCCAAGAGGGAATCTGCGAGAAATGGCCTATGTCCGCGAAATCGCCGCGCGGGTGTGGTAGATGCGCGCGAGATTTTTGTGGTTATCCACAGGGAGAGCGCTTCCCGGATGAGCGAGTAGGGGAGAAGGAGTGGGACATGGACCTACTGGAAGGTCTCGCATAGCCGCCTCGAGGGGCGGCCATGCCACACGATCCCCGATCACTCCAACCGATCCGCGTTCCACCGCTCCCAGAACCCCAGCCAGTTCCTGCTCGCCAGCCCCTGTAGCTCATCGTCGGTCCAGCCCCGCTCGCGCAGGCCGTCGAAGAGCTTGTGCAGGTCGGTGGGTTTCTCGATGCCTTCGCAGAGCTGCTTCCCGCTGAAGCCGCCGTCCATGTCGGTGCCGAGGGCGGCGTGCTGCTTGGAGCCGGTCAGTTCGCAGATGTGCTCGATGTGGGCGAGGGCGTCTGCGATGGTTGGGCGGGGGGAGTCGTCGGTCACGCCGGGCTTGAGGAACCACTGGGCGAGGTTGAGGCCGATGACGCCGCCTCGGCGTGCGATCTCGGTGATGGCCTCGTCGGAGAGGTGGCGCTGCCAGTTCTTCGCGCCGTCGCCGCCGAGCAGGGCGCGGCAGTTGGAGTGGGAGGCGATGACCGGGCCGCTGGTTCGTTCGAGGGCTTCATCGGTCGCGCGCTGGGACAGGTGCGACAGGTCGCAGACGACGCTGACGGCGTGCATCGCTTCGAGCATCTCGACGCCCATCGGCGTCAGGCCGAGCTCGGGTTCGCAGGAGTTGCCCGCGGCGTAGCGCGACTGCTTGCCCCAGCACAGCCCGATGGCGACGACGCCCTCGGCGACCCACCAGTCGAGTTCGTCTGGGGTGCGGATGGGGTCGGCGTTCTCGACGAGGATGCCAATCTGGATGGGGTCTGTGTCGGCAGGCTCAGGGTCGAAGCGCCCGTGGTTGGCGATGGTGATGTGGGCCTCTTCGGCCCAGCGCCGGTAGACGCTGACCTGCTCCTTGCCCGCGAGGACCGCGGCTTCAACGTCCATCGGTTCGTAGCCTTCCGGTCCGTCGCCGCCGGCTTCGGTGAAGACCGTGCCAAGCGCCCAGCGGACGCTGGCGGCGCGGAGTTCGGGGAGCGTAATCGCGGCGGGCGGGTGCGGGCCGGTGGTCTCGGGGCCGAGTTTATCGAGCGGGAGGGTGAGGTCGCGCCGGTTGACGTCGAGGTAGGCGAGGTCGAGGTGGGCATCGAAGATCTGCATGGGATTGAATCCGGTCGTTGATCGCGTCGGGCTCAGACCGGGACCTCGGCGAGTTCGTCGGCGACGAGGATCTCGGCTTCGGTCTTGGCGAGGACTTCGTCCTTGGTGACACCGGGCGCGAGTTCGATCAGGCGGAACCGCCCTTCGCCGCCCGCCGCGGAGCGGTCGAGTTCGAGCACGCACAGGTCGGTGATGACCATGTCGACGCACTTGAGGCCGGTGAGCGGCAGGGAGCACTCGGTCTTGATCTTGGAGTCGCCGTGCTTGTTGGTGTGCTCCATGACGACGACGACCTTCTTGACACCGGCGACGAGGTCCATCGCGCCGCCCATGCCCTTGATCATCTTGCCGGGGATCATCCAGTTCGCGATGTCGCCGGTCTGGGAGATCTCCATGGCGCCGAGGATGGCGATGTCGATGTGCCCGCCGCGGATCATGGCGAAGGAGTCGCTGGAGGAGAAGAACGCGGCACCCTTGCGCGCCGTGATGGTCTGCTTGCCGGCGTTGATGAGGTCGGGGTCGAGTTCGGATTCGGTCGGGAAGGGGCCGATGCCGAGCAGGCCGTTCTCGGATTGGAGCCAGACATCGATACCGTCGGGGATGTGGTTGGCGACGAGCGTGGGGATACCGATGCCGAGGTTGACGATGAAGCCGTCTTCGAGCTCTTGGGCGGCGCGGATGGCGAGCTGGTTGCGATCGAGCGGCATTCGGTGGTCCTCCGGCTGGGTGGTCGTCTGCGTCATGGTACCCCGAGGCGGAAGGGGGGGACAATCGACTGCGCTGACACGGCTCAATCCTCTTCGAGCAGCAGGATCGATGCAGAATATGCCGGGAGTGTGATGTTGCCCTCGATCGTGCGCAGCGGCTCCGCTCCGGCGTGTCGATCGTCCACGAGGACCGCCCATTGGCCGGTACCGAGCGATACCGACTGTTGGCGGTTCGTGCCGTTGTAGATGACCTGCAGCCGCTCGCCGGTCTCGTTGCAGTCGAGGGTGAACGCGAGGACGGGATCGGGCGTGCCCTCGAGCAGTTCGCGCCAGCGGAGCGCTTCGCGGACATCGTCGCGATCGCTGAGTCTGAAGACCGGGTAGGCACCGCGGAGTTCGATCAGGCCACGGATGTACTCGAAGACGTCGTCGTACTCGGCCTTGCGCTGCCAGTCGAACAGGTTGACCTCGTCGCCGGCGTTGTAGGAGTTGTGGTTGCCGCCCTTGGTCCGGGCGAAGTCCGCGCCGCCGTGGATGAAAGGAATCCCCTGACTGGTCAGGACGATGGCGTGCGAGAGTTTCTGCATCGCGCGGCGCTGCTCGTCGCTGGCGTTCGGCTGGGTGAGAACGATCTTGTCCCAGAGCGTGAGGTTGTCGTGGGCGGAGGCGTAGTTGATGGTTTCGGTGGGATCGTCGGTGAAGTCGTCGATCGCGCCCATCACGCCGCGCCGGATCGAGCCCGTGTCTCCGGCCGGGCCGGTGGCGAAGCCCTGAGCCGTGCCGTCGAGGTCGCCCCGAATGGCGTTGCGGAGGTGGTCGTTGAAGACGGCGATCTCCATGCCGCGCTGTGCGCCCTTGGGGAAGTAGATCGGGCCGCCGCCGGTCCACGGCTCGCCGTAGATGGTCGCGTCGGGGCGGACGCTGCGGATGCGCTCGACCCAGTGGCGGACCGACTCTGGCTGGTGGGTGCCGAGCAGGTCGAAGCGGAATCCGTCGATGTTGTATTCGCGCGTCCAGTACTCGAGCGAGTCGGCGATGTACTTGCGGGCCATCGGGCGCTCGTCGGCGATGGAGTTGCCGACGCCCGCGTCGTTGCGGAGTGAGCCGTCGATCGTGGTGCGGAAGTAGTAGTAGGGGACGGACTGGTCGAAGGGTGAGAGCTCGTAGCTGGTCGAGGTGTGGTTGTAGACCACATCGAGGATCACGCGGATACCGGCCTCGTGCAGCCCGGCGATCGCGCTCTTGAGGTCGCGCATGGCCTGCAGCGGGTCGGTCGGGTCGGTCGAGTAGTTCGACTCGGCGACGTTGAACAGCGCGGTCCAGTAGCCCCAGTTGTACTGGTCGAGCGGGGCGGTGAAGTCCTGGATAGGCAGGAGGTGGACGGCGGTCACGCCGAGCTCCTCCAGATGGTTGAGGCCGGTTTGCACGGTCTGGCCGTCGACCTCGATGGAGCCGCGATGCGTGAGCCCGGCGTAGGTGCCGCGCAGCTCCTCGGGGAGTGATGGGTCGGCGATCGAGAAGTCGCGGACGTGGATCTCGTAGATCACCTCGTCGGTCGGGCTGTCGATCCGGGGCGGCTCGAATCGGCCCCAGTTCTCCGGGTCGGTGCGATCCGGTGCGACGACGACCGATCGGAAACTGTCAATCGTCGCGGCCCGGGAGTGGATGTCCGCGGTGACGCGATCCACGCCGTACGACTTGAACCAGTACTGGTACGTCATGCCGTGGAAATCGCCGGCGACGCTGGTCTCCCAGACGCCCCGCTCGGTCTCTTTCAGAGGGACCGCGAGGAAGGGCAGTTTGGAATCGGGCTTCTCGTACAGGAGGAGGTCAACCGAGTCGGCGACGGGGCTCCACGTGCGGAAGGTCGTGGACTCCCTGCTCCAGATCGGGCCGAGATCGGTATCGAGCGCCGTGAAGCGGTCTTCGGTGAGCACGTCGCGCGCGAACACCGTCGCCGATTCGATCTCCGGTGGATTGAGACGCAGGTGCCCGAGGTCATCGGCTTCGACAGGGCTGCTGAGTCGTGCGGCGTAGGTCGTGCCACGAGACGGGGTCGCGACGGCCTTCTCGATGGACACGATGTCGTAGCCGCTGTTTTCGCCTCTCCGGTCTTCCAGAACGATGCGTTCGAGCGTGCTGTCGTCGAGCGGCGCGGAGGTTGTGAAGTGGATGAGGTCGGACGAGTCGAGGAACGCTCCGAGGATGCGTACGGACAGGTCGATGGAGGCGGGGGTGCGGAACACACGCTCGTTGCCGGCGACGAGCCAAACTTCGGTAACGCCACCGCGACTGATCCGCGCGAAGCGGTCCCGGTCAACGTCTTTGGCACGCCA
>CAXAVQ010000039.1:0-12284 GCA_963971985.1 uncultured bacterium | reverse complement strand
CCACTTCGAGGCCGGTCAGATCGGGTCCACCATCGCGTGGTGGGCGCCGCAGACGCGGTTTTTCTCGTCGCCGGAACGCATCGCGGTCGCGGGCGTGCCGTTTTCCACGCCGACCCAGGACAAGGGCACGCGCGAGGATTACCTGAATTACCTGCGCAACGTCGTCGAGCAGTTCGACCTGCCGATCCGCACGGATCACCGGGTCGACGACGCCAAGCGTCTCGATGACGGCTCGTTCGAACTCAACATCAGCCATCGCGCCGGGCGAACGCGTTGGAAAGCGGACAAGGTCATCCTCGCCATCGGCGACATGCACGAGCCGAAGATGCTCGGCATCCCCGGCGAGGACCTACCGCACGTGAGCCATTACTTCGCGGAGCCCCACTCCTACTTCCGGCAGAAGGTGCTGATCGTGGGCGGGCGCAACAGCGCGGTGGAGGCGGCGATCCGCTGCCAGCGCGTCGGCGCGGATGTCGCGATCAGTTACCGGGGCGGGGTGTTCACGAAGAAGATCAAGTACTGGCTGCGCCCGGAACTGCTCGCGCTGATCGACGCGGGCAAGATCACTTATCACAAACGGACCATACCGATCGAGATCACGCCGAAGGAGGTATTGCTCGCGTCGGTCGATGAAGAAGGCGATCGTCGAGGCGAACCAACAGCCGTGGAAGCCGATCGCGTGGTGCTCATGACCGGCTACCGGCAGGACCCGACGCTGTTCCGGCAACTGGGCGTGGAACTGGAGGGCGAGCGGCTGGTGCCGCGCGTGGACGAAGAGACCATGCGGACCAACGTGCCCGGCGTGTACGTCTGCGGCACGGCGGTCGCGGGCACACAGGCTTCTGGCGTCGAGGTCTACATCGAGACTTCGCACGTGCACACGCGCCGCATCATCCGCGACATCACCGGCGACGACAGCGCCGATGCGGACCTGGAGACGCCGGTGTACGCGCTGCCGGAGAGTTGAACTATGGACGGGCAAGATGCCCGTCCCACCATGGAATACGATCAGAAGAGGTAGCCCGCGGAGCGGACCGCTCTGCTGCTCTCGAGCGCGGCGCGACTCAGTGTCTCGAAGGTGCCCAGGCGGGCCATGGAGTCTTCGGGGTCGTCGGGGTCGGGCTTGAGCAGCGTGTAGTTGCCGTCGGAATCGAGTTCCCAGGCGTGACGCCGGTCGTGCACACCGGCAAGCATGATGTCGCTGAGTTTGCGCCGTGCGTCGCGGTCTTCAACGGGGGCCACGGCCTCGACGCGGTTGTTGAGGTTCCGGCTCATCCAGTCGCCTGAACCGATGTACCACTCCCCATCGACAGGGTCTTCGCGCCCTGATGCGAAGTGGAAGATCCGCGAGTGTTCGAGGAATCGCCCGACGACCGAGACGATGCGGATGTTCTCGGAGAGCCCCAGCACGCCGGGGCGGAGGCAGCAGAAGCCGCGGACGATGCAGGTGATCTTCACGCCGGCCTGCGATGCTTCGTAGAGGCGCTTGATGATGCCGACGTCCTCGAGCTGGTTCATTTTGGCGACGATCCGCGCGGGCTTCCCGGCGCGGGCGTTCTGCGCTTCGCGATCGATGAGCTCGTAGAACCGTTCGCGCATGGTGACCGGCGCGATGAGCAGTTTGTTGTAGTGGCGGTTGAGGGAGCGACCGGTGAGGTAGTTGAAGATATTGATGACGTCTTCGCAGATCGCCGGGTCGCAGGTGAGAAGGCCGCAGTCGGTGTAGAGCTGGGCGGTGCCGGGGTGGTAGTTGCCGGTGCCGACGTGGGCGTAGGAGCGGAGCCGATCCCCCTCGCGTCGCACGACGAGCGAGCACTTGCAGTGGGTCTTGAGGCCTATGACGCCGTAGGCGACGTGGACGCCGTGCTTCTCGAGGTGGCGCGCGAAGCGGACGTTCTTGTCCTCGTCGAAGCGAGCGCGGAGTTCGACGAGGCAGGCGACCTGCTTGCCCTCTTCCGCGGCGCGGATGAGCGAGTCGATGAAGGGCGAGTCTCGCGAGGTGCGGTACAGCGTCTGCTTGATCGCCAGCACGTTCGGGTCCTTGGCGGCGGCGGCGATGAAGCGCTCGACCGATGCCGCGAAGGACTCGTAGGGGTGGTGGACGAGGACGTCCTGCTCGCGGATGGCCGAGAAAATGTCGGTGTCCTCATCGCGCAGCCTGGGGGGCACGACACCGGTCCACGGTCGCTGCTTCAGGGTCGGGCGATCGAGGGCGATGATGTCGGTGAGGTCCTGGTATTCGAGCAAACCGCCTCGGACGTAGACGTCTTCGTCGTCGAGTTCGAGTTCGTCCTTGAGCAGGTTGATGACCGGGTCCGACGGCGCACTGGCGATCTCCAGACGCACGACGGAGGCGAACCGGCGGAGCTGCAGTTCGGCCTCGACGTGTTCGAGCAGGTCTTCGACTTCTTCGCCCTCGAGATCGACGCCCGTCGAGCGTGTCACCCGGAAGGGCATGATGTCGACGATCTGCATGCCGGGAAAAACCGCGTCGAGGTTGTGCTGGATGATCTGCTCGAGGGAAACGAGGCGGACCTGCTCAGCGTCACGGAGCGGGCCGATCTCGCCGCCGGTCGGCGGCACGCTGACCATGCGCGGCAGGGCGTCGGGCACTTTGATGCGCGCGAAGAGCTTGTCCGAAGAGTTCGGCTGGCTGACGAGGATGCCCAGCGACTCGGAGAGGTTCGAGATGAACGGGAAGCGGTGGCCTTGGTCGACGGCGAGGGGGGTAAGGATCGGGAAGACGTTCGAGTGGAACCACTCGTCGACGCGATCCCGGTCGGCGGTGCTGAGGTCGGCGTACTTGGCGATGTCGATGCCGTTCTCGCGCAGGGCCGGGAGAATCATGTCTTCGAAGCAGCGGGCCTGCATCTCCTGAAGTTCCTTGACCATCGCGCGTGCGGCGTCGAGCTGCTGGCGGACGGTCATGCCGTTGTGGGCGTGGATCTCGTAGCCGGAGCGCAGGCGGCGCTTGAGCAGCGCGACGCGCTTCATGAAGAACTCATCGAGGTTGCTCGCGCAGATCGTGAGGAACTTCACGCGCTCGAGCAGGGGTGTGCGCTCGTCGGTCGCCTGGCCGAGCACGCGCCGGTTGAACTCGAGCCAGGACAGGTCGCGGTTGAAGAACTGCGCCGGGTCGGAGTCCGGGTCGATGTCGGCGGGCACCGAAACGCGCGTCGCGAGAGCTGCGAGGGGGTCCTTCGAGGAGAACGCGTCCGCGCTGCTGAAGCCGTTGCTTGCGCTGGCGCCTTCCTCGTTGTTCTTGCGCTTCTTCTTGCTGCTCATCGCGTGTCCCGGGCGCCGGAACGGCGCGGACCGACATTATAGATCGGGGAGGAGATCGTCGATTGTTTCCGAGATGAGTCGCCAGGTGTCCTGCACGTGCTCTTGGGTGGTGAGCGTGGAACCGATCGCGAAGCGGATGGCGTAGCGCGATCCGCCGCTTTCCAGTGGGAGCGTGGTGTGGGTGAGGTAGGCTTTTCCGGAGTCGTTCACGCGACGGAGCAGCTCCCGGCTCAATTGTTCAGATTCTGTGAAATCCGAACCACGCACAGCAAAACAGATCAGGCTGAGCGATCGGGGCGCGAGGAGTTCGATCCGGTCGTCGGCACGCATGACCCGCTCGAGTCGCTCGGCGAGTCGACAGTGCAGGCGGATGTGCGCTCGCAGGCCGCTCGCTCCGTAGTGACGGAGCACGAACCAGAGCTTGAGTGCGCGGAAGCGTCGGCCCAGCGGGACATGCCAGTCGCGGTAATCGATCACCGCGCCGTCATCACTCGCCTGGTTGCGCAGGTATTCGGGGACGATGCTCATCGCGCTGATGAGGTCGTCGCGTCGGGTTCGACCGTTCAGCCACATGAGCGAGCAATCGAAATTCGTGAGCAGCCACTTGTGCGGATTGAACGAGAACGACGAGGCGTGCTCGATGCCTTTGAGCATCCACCGGTGCTCCTCGCACACCAGAGCGCTGCCGGCCCACGCGGCATCGACATGCACCCAGCAGTTGTGCTCCTCCGCGATCCGTCCGATCGGTTCCAGCGGATCGACCGCGCCGCTGGAGGTCGTGCCCAGCGTGGCGCCGATGAAGAACGGGGTCAGGCCCGCGTCGAGATCGGCTTGGATCGCGTCGCGCAATCGGTCGGGGTCCATCGCGAGCGTTTCGTCCGTGCCGACGAGGCGGACGCGTTCGCGACCGATGCCGCAGATCATCGCGGCCTTGACGATGGACGAGTGGGCCTGGGTTGAGGTGTAGGCGACGAGTTCGGCCTCCGGATCCTCACGCTGAGCCCTGTCACGAGCGGCGACCATCGCGGCGAGAGTTGCCTCGGACGCGGTGCCCTGAATGACCCCGCCGCCGTCACTGCTGGTAAAGGACTCCGGGAGCGCGATCAGGCGCGCGACCTGATCGAGGATCGCGGTCTCTACTTCCGTACAGGCCGGCGAGGTCTGCCAGAGCATGCCTTGGACGGCGAGGCCGGTCGCGAGCATGTCGCCGAGGATGGCGGGGAACGAACTGTTGGCCGGGAAGAACGCGTAGAAGTTCGGGTGCTGCCAGTGGGTGAGCCCCGGCATGATCAGTTCGTCGAGGTCGCTGAGCAGGGCGTCGAGGCCTGACTCGTTGAGGGGGGCCCCGTACTCGGCGACCTCTTCGGGGAGCGCGCGTGCGATGTCGCCTGGCTGTGAGCGCGAGAGCACATCTGGTGGATCGGCCGACTTCAGACGCTCGTAATAGTGGGCGATGTAGTCGACCACCCGGTGGCCGAGTTCGCGGAACTCGTCGGGCGACAGATGCGGCGCCCCCGGCGCGGGCACCGGGAGCGGGGGAACGGACCCGGTCGCGATGTCTGGCTCGTTGTTTGCCATAGGAGCACCATACGTCGTGAACGGTCGCCGGGGTACACTCAGATCGGTCCCGATACTTCCGAAAGGCCTCGCCATGCGCCGCATCCCGGTTCGATCAACCCTTCTGACCCTCGCTGTGATCCTCGGGTTCGTCTTGTTCAGCCCGGCTCAGTTCGTCGGTGCTCAGGAGGTGCCCGCGAACAAGGCGACGGTCACACTGCTCGACGCTGGTGAGGGAGATCTGCAGGTGCTCCGGTGGTCGCCGCAGGTCGGCGTTCCGGTCCGTGCGAAGATGACCATGACGATGGATATGTCTCTGGCCTTCGATGGGAACCCGATGCCGGAGGTCGACCTGCCCGCCTACGTGTTCACGGTCCGTGCGATCGCTGGCGAGCCGGATGAAGCCGGTCGCTACTCGGTCGAGACGGTCTACGAGTCGGTCAAGTTGGAAGGTGATGTCGATCCGATGGTGCGCGATGCCCTGTGGCGGGTGCTCCGCCCGCTCGAGGGCACGAAACTGACATTCGTCGCGGATTCTCGCGGATTCGTCACCGACACCAACGCGTCGGACCTGCCCGATCAGATCCTTGAACTGCTCGGCGGCGCGACGGGTGTGCGCCGGATGGTCGAGTCACTCTCGCAGCCGCTTCCCGAGGAGGCCGTCGGACCCGGCGCCCGCTGGAGGACCGAGCAGACGATCAGCATGCCGAACGCCCCGGTCCTGAAGAACTCGGTTGTCTACGAGTTGGTCCATCGCGAGGGCGACACGATCGAGGTGATGATCACCGGCGAACAGACCGGTACCGAACAGAAGTTCGATTCGGGTGTCCCCGGCGCGGAGACTACTCTCAAGCAGGCGAGAGGCACGATCCGGGGAGAGTCTCTCATGCGTCTGGACCGGCTGCTGCCCATCCGCGCGGTGAACACAGGCTTCACGAGCCTCACCTTCGAAATCACGGAGAACGGGAGGACCCAGACCATGAAACAAACCGTCTCGGTCCGCTTCGAGGTCGAGCATCTCGACGAGGGTGGCGCGCAACCGGTCGAGCCCGGGAACGCCGGCTGACCCCGGTGACGCGCGACTACCCGAGGCGATCGCCGGGCTTTGGACCGCCTCGTTCGTCCGGCGCGATCAGGGATACGCCGGCTTCGGTGTAGACACCGAGCGTGAGCACCTCGCTGCAGAACCCGGTGATGCGCATGGGCGGGAAGTTCACGACGCACAACACCCGGCGTCCGACGAGTTCGGCCGGCTCATAGAGTTCGGTGATCTGTGCGCTGGACGGGCGCTCACCGAATTCCGGGCCGAGGTCGATCCGCAGCGCGTAGGCAGGCTTTCGGGCCCCTTCCAGGGGCCGTGCTTCACGGATCACACCGACGCGGATATCCAGTTTGCGGAAATCATCCGGGCTGGCGAGCGGTGCGGTCTCTGGCATGGCGGGTCCAAAACGAAAGTCGCCCGGCGATAGGGCGGGGCGTGGCATGATCCCGCTGCGGATCAGTCCGGGAGTTTGGCGAGTTCGTTCTCTACGGCTTCGACCAGTCGCCCGACTGTTTCGGGGCCGAAATCGAACGGCAGGTCCGCCGCGCTGAAGAGATCGGGGAGGGGCTTTGAGCCGCCGAAGCTCAGGGCGTGCTTGTACAGACGCAGCGCTTCGGTTTCGCTGCGGACCAGCGAGTGCAGCCAGATGCCGAGCGCGCCGAGCTGGGCGATGCCGTACTCGATGTAGTAGAACGGGTGCCCGAACAGGTGGCCCTGGCGCTGCCACGTCCATGCCTCCGCCTCTTCGAGGCCATCCCAGGAGACATCGTGCCCGAAGCGACGGCTGATCTTCAGCCATGCGTCCTTGCGCTCGTCGCGCGAGTGACCCTTGTTGGTGTAGATCCAGTGCTGGAACGCGTCGATCGTCGCGATCCACGTGAGCAGCGAAACCGAGCCCTCCATCTGCGCGCGCCGGGCGCGGTTCGCAGACTCTTCCGTCTGGTAGTACTCGTCCCAGTAGGGCATAGTCATGAGTTCCATCGTCATCGACGCGACCTCGGCGAACTCGGTCGGGTAGTCGCGGTAGCCGATCAGCGGCTCGCTGGCGCAGAGGAAGCTGTGGAACGCGTGACCGGCCTCATGGACCATGGTCTCGACGTCGCGGTGCAGGCCCGCGGCGTTCATGAAGATGAACGGCTGACGCGAGCGGTCGCGCATGTACTGGTAGCCGCCGAACGCCTTGCCCTTGCGCGAGTCGAGATCGAAGTTCGGACCCATGTTCTCGCCCATCGAGTCGAACAGTTCGCCGAGCTGCGGGTCGAGGCGGTCGAAGACGCGACGGGTCTTCTCGATCATCTCCTGGCCGGTGTCGAACGGGCGCAGCGGCTCGCGACCCTTCTCGTCCACGGCGAGGTCCCACGGGCGGAGCACGTCCACGCCGAGGCTCTCTTTGCGACGGGCGTCGAGCTTGCGCGCGAACGGAACGACGTGCTGCTCGATCGCGTCGTGGAACTTCCGGCAGTCCTCCGGGGTGTAATCGAAACGCAGGTAACGCTCGTGCTGGTAGTCACGGTAGTTGTCGAAACCGGCGTTGGTCGCGAGCTGCTGACGCTTCTCGATCATCTGATCGAAGATGTCCTCGATGGCTTCCCGGTCGGCCAGGCGACGGTCGGCGACGCCACGCCACGCCGCTTCGCGCACCGAGCGGTCGTTGTCCTGCAGGAACTTGCCCATCTGGGGGATGGTGCGCTCCTCGCCCTTGAACTCGACGGTCATTTTGCCGCAGATCTCATCGTACTTCTGATCGAGTTTGGCGAGCTGGGTTTCGAGCGGGACGTTCTCGTCTTTGAAGAGCTCGACCTCTCGTTTGGTTTTCTTGCGGAGCAGGCCGTAGCGCTCATCGTCCATGTCGATCTGTGCGAACAACTCTGTCTGACGCGTATCGAGTTTGAACCCAACGGGCTTGAGTTTTGGTGGCACCTCATCGAGGTACGCGGACCACGCGTCGGCGGCTTGCTTGTCGTCGGTGTGACAGGTCATGCGGATGTACAGGTTCGCCCGTGCCTCGCTCGCCGCGGCGTCGAGTTCGCTGCGATCGAGCAGCCAGCGCTCCAACTCCTGAGCCGAGGTCACCGGGCGCTCCAGCAGGTCGGTGTAGAGCGGCTCGAGGGCTTCCCATGATGCGCCGTCGATCTCGGCGGGAACGAAGTCGGTCTGGATCAGGCCGTTGCCCATCGCGGCACCGGGGTTGCGCTTTTCGCGTCGTGTCATAACTGGAAGCACTCCGAAGCTGGAACAGAGTCGACTGCTCCCGCGGCGGGGGGAGTCGATCAGAAGAGGTATTTCGCTTTGGCCATGATACGCCTCAGGGCTCGGTTTCGTCGGACAGGGCCTCGAGCCGATCGATGGCGCGAGTGACCCGCTGGAAACCGCCAAGAAACTCGATCGCTCGCTGCACGGCAGGGTCTTCGACCGTAGCGAGAGCGAGCAGATCGCCGAGGAGGTCGTCGGCCTGCTCAAGAGCGCCGGCGTTGCCAGCGCCCGCGGCTTCGATCGCGCCGTCGAGGCGCTGGTACAGCTGCGTCAGTTGGACACGAGCGGCTTCGGCCTTCTCGACGTCTCGGCCGATCCGTTCGGATCGCTGGAGGTCGATCTGCCAGCCATCGCTCCCGTAAATGGCATTCAGGGCGTCTTCGAGGGAGTCGGCGTTCCGGGCGAGGCCCACGGAGGACGCCTTCACGCCCGTGAGCACCCTCGCGCCGTGCGTGGTGCCGGACGACGACGGATCGGGCAGCGTGATGGACAGCGCGACCTCTCTATCGTGCCCGCCGCGAGACGCTGCTGCCGCGACCATGAACCGGATCGCCTCCTGCTGCTGCGGGGGCAGGGTTTCCCATATGTCCGGGCCGGTCTCGCGCACGCCGACGGCGGCGCCGATCACCCCCTCGGGCGGCATCCAGAGATCCGGGATCGTCAGCGCGACGATCGAAGCGGCAGACTCGGCCCGATCGATCCAACCGATGCACTCAATCTCGCGTTCGTTGAAGTACCCGTGAATCATGTCCGAGAGCAGGCCGACGCGGTTGAGCATCCCGCCGCCGGAATCGAAGCGGAACACCACGGCGTCGACGGGCTCGTTCAGATCGGCGACGGCTTCCGCGAGAGGCTGGCGGAGGATCTCGGCGTCCACCCCGCAGCCGACGTAGCCCTGCAGAGAAACGACGATAACTCTGGCTTTTTTTGCTGCTTCCGGAAGTGATTGCTTCTCGGGAGGAGAACACGACACCATCAGGGAGGCGATCGCGCTCGCTCCGAGGAACACCAACATGATGGCGGCGATGCGTCTGTGTGCCATCGGGAGTTACCCACCATAGAAAAAGCCCGGCGCTGGTGCGCCGGGCCGGACTTACGCGTTGAAATGCAAGCACCTCAGACGAGGCTGCGAAGCAGGCGCTCCTGTTCACGGAAGAACTCATCCGTGATGCCGTTGTACTTCTTGAACGAAGCGGCACGGTTGATAATCGACCGCAACTCTCGCAGGTAACGCCGGGCGATACCGACTTCGCGTTGGCGATCCGTGCCTCCCGAGTTGATCGCATTGGCGAGAGCGATCTGGTACTTCGCGTAGACCTCACCGCTGCGTACTTCGGCGGTCTTCACCGCATCGCGGAAACGACGCTGTACCTCGTCGGCGATCTCACCGACCTCAACCCACTCGCTGAGGCCCATGAGCTTGGCGAGTTCGTCCTTATTCGCCGCGGTGCCCTTGCTGACACCGTAGAAATCGGCGTCGAGGGCGTTGAGGGTCAGGATCTCGCTTTCGGGACTGACCACATGCTCGCCGCCCTCACCGTCGTAGAACTTTACCTCACCGGTGCGCTCGTTGACGTCGGCGGTAAGAAGGGTAGTGGTCTGCATGGCGCGCATGACGAGCGGATCCCGTCGGCCACGCTTGGAGATCATCTCGCCGAGTTCGAGCACCTCGAGCAATTCTCGCCCTTCGGAGGCTTTCGCACCACCGGGACCACCGATGTACTGCACGGTGCCGCCGATGTGCCCCTCGGGCTTCATGTAGATTTCTTCGGCGTTGAAGCTGATGAACGACGCCGCCGAAATCGCGGACTCGACCCAGACCACCACACGGAAGTGCTTCTTCATCTCAAGGTGGATGACATCCGAGAGCGGTTCGGTTTCTGCGGTGTAGCCACCGCCCGAGTCGACGACGAGCACGACAACATCCGGCTGCTCTTCCTCCGGGAGTTCGAGCAGCGCCTTCATCGAGTCGCGGAGCGCGTCGGCATAGATGTACATGCCGACCATTTCCCTGTTGTTTTCCTTATCGCCCAGCGATATGAACGTGACCTTCGTCGCCCCGGAAGCGATCGCTTTCTGGCGGGCCTCACGGTTCTTCGTCGCATCGCGCGACTTGGTCGCGTCAGCCGGGGTCTCGACGTCGCGTTCGATCGACGCGACTTCTTCCTTGAGAACAAACTCTTCGAATTCGACGGTGCCGACTTTCCGCTTCATCCAGACGGCGGTATCGGTCTCGCGAAGGATTTCTCCCTCGTACACCTCACCGTTCTTGAGCGTGATCTTATCGAGCGCAAACGCTGTCTGAGTCGCCATCACGACCGCCAAGGCCGCGATCACGAGCAGCGATGCCCCGCTCTGGATCCATTTCATCAACTTGTTCATAATCGTTCCTCGCGTGTGTGGGTCTGAGGTCGTTGTGTTCGGATCGGTGCGTCGGCTCATCGTCCGCCCGCGCCGCCGCCGCCCGGGCCACCCGGCCCGCCACCGCCGTTTCGGAGGTTGCGCATCCGGGCCCGGATCTGCTCAATCATCACATCGATGTTGGCCCGCTCGTTGCCATCGGGGTCCATGACCTCGGCGAACCGGCGAAGGATGCCGCGGGCCTGCAGCAGAAGGCGCTGCTGACGCCCGAGGGCGGCGAGGATCGCGTCGCGTCCGCCGCCGATCTGAACGTTGTTGGCTTCGTCGAAGACCCGCTGGTAGTTGATCAGGGCCCGTTCAACATCCTCGGTCCATCCTTCGAGAATTTCCTCTGCGTCCGTATTCTCGAGCACGGCGTAGTTCCGGAACACACGCATGCTCAGCGCGATGTCCTCGATCGAACTCGCGACGCCATCGGCGATGCCGAGCTTCAGCGGCATGTCGTCTCGCAGGAAGAGCGTGTCGTTGCCGTACAGCACTTCGTCCGGGTCGTCTTCGTACTCGTCCTGACCGTTGTCGGTGAGGAGGATCCACTGCGGGTTGTTCATGATCTCCGGACCGGGCATCTCCGTGCTGATGTAGTACTCGGGTTCGACACCGGTCAGGCGAACGGCGAGCCAGTACTGGCCTCGGGCCATAGCCTGAATGATCGCGACGCCAAGGCGACCGTATCCGCCGTACACGACGAGGCCCTCGGCGTGGCCCATTCGAAGAGAAATCTGCTTGAGGTTGACCTCGTCATCACCGATATCGAAGTCGTCGAGATCGCCGGCGAGACCCATGACCGAATCAGGAGTGATGTACATCTCCGGACTGAGCCAGGGAACGAAGGCTGCTCCGCCGATCGCCTGGTCGACCCAGAACACGATGCGACGGCCCTTCTGGATTTCGTCCTTGAACACCGGCGTCACGCGTTCGGCGGCGAATAGTCCGTCGAAACCCTGGGACAGAGTGGTTGCGTTGAGCTTGAGAAGCACGATGTGCTTGTCCCGCTTGGTCTCATCAACCTTGTAACTCACTCCACCACGCGGGTCGGAGACGGGCACAAGGTCGTCGAAGGTCTCATCGACGTCACGAAACAGTTCGGTGAGCGGGGTGTTGGTCAGATCCTTCTCGAAGATGCCGTCGAGCTCGGCGTAGTAGAACAGCGTGGTGTCCTCATTAATGTCCTCGCCGCGGGTGTTCTTGTCCGGGAGAACTTCTTCGTCCTTTTCGGCCTCTTTTTCGCGTCCCTCGGATTCCCGGGGAACGTCGCGTTTGATCTCGAGGATCTGGTCCTTCTCGTAGACCGTGCGGACCGCAGGCATGGAACCGATCCGAACGTTCATGATGATCGTCGAGTCGGTCTCCTCCAAGATGTCGCCACGAACGACCCGGCCGTTCGTGAAGATCACCATGTCTTCGGTCGCGTTCTCGTCTTCGGCGTCCTGTACCACGACGGCAGCGCTCGCGCTGGTCGTGAGCGGGGCGGGCGCAGAAACGGTCATCAGCGCGCCGACGGTCAGCAGCAATAGAGCGTTTTTAAGCATGTCGTATGTCCAGCCTCTTGCAGAACGGGCCGCCTGACGGCGACGGTCAATCGAAACTCAGAGCACGAGCGGATTGCCTCGTCCGCGATCGCGTCTCCACCTTCATCAATATATACACCCGACGGGGCACTCTTGATGCGGTTTCCCCCAATCCACGGGGGATCCGGCCAGCCGAATTCAGGCCAGCCAAGTGGAGT
>CAXAVQ010000038.1:0-12310 GCA_963971985.1 uncultured bacterium | reverse complement strand
CGGACTTGTCGCAGAGCGCATCGATGATCGGTGCAGCCTCGTGCCCGACGGTCTCTCCGGAGGAATCCACCGGCAGCCCGTGCCCGATCGTCTCGGGTGCCAGCGACAGAGCCGCCTGCAGGATCGAGCTCGGCACCGCCAGACGCGCCATGCCCGCCCCGGAACGCAGCGCCGAACGGGCCGCCAGCGTCGGCGCGCCGAGCATCATCGGCTGCGTCCCCCCCTTGGACCCGCCGGAGCCGCCGATCACCGAAACCGTGCCGAACGTCCCCTTGTGCCCGAAGTCTGGGCGGCGAGGGAGCAGGCGAGGCAACTTCACACCCGCGGCGTCCACCCGATCCACATTCGCTGAATTCTGCGGCGCCGCGTCACCCATGCGCCGCAGAATACCCGATCGCCGCGTTCAGAACGCCGTATCGAAGAACAGCAGCAGCAGCACGGCCGCCCAGAGCACACCAGCGCCGATCAGCACGCCGCCGATGATCGCGACAATGGATAGGTTGAAATACAGCCCCGCACCGCAGACGACAGCTCCAAGCACGATCAGGGCGATGATCGAGATCGCCTGGAACGCCACCACTCCGAGCACCTTGCCGGTGTCCTTCGCGACATCTCCCGCCACCTCGCGAGCGAACGAGGGGCGAGGCTTCTGGGGCGATTGGGTCATGGCTGATTCTCCTCCGCTGAATCGATGTTACCGGCATCCTTCGAGAACCAGCGCCGAGTTTTTCGCCCCGAACGCCAGGCAGTTGACCAGCGCGTATCGCGCCTCCAGCGGTTTCGCTTCGTTGGGCGTGTAATTGAGGTCGCAGGCCGGGTCGGGATCGCGCAGGTTAATCGTCGGCACCGAGATCGGCTCCCCGCCGTCCAGACCGATCATTCCGCCCAGCGTCGCGACCAGCGACGCCGCGCCGCACGCCCCCTGCGGGTGCCCGATCGCGCCCTTGATCGAGTGCCCGACTAGTCGGTCCACGTGTCCGCCGAAGGCCATCCGGACCATCCGGGTCTCGAGTTCATCGTTCACCGGCGTCGCCGTGCCGTGGTAATGCACGACCTCGATCTCCTCCGGCGCAAGCCCGGCATCCTCGATCGCCAGCCGGATCGCTCGAACGCCCTCCGCCGCGTCCGGAGCCGGACGGACCCGGTGGTACGCATCACAGGTCGCGCCGCAGCCCCGCAGCCGCCCGAGCGCCTTCGCGCCACGCCGCTCCGCGTGCTCCGGCGATTCCAGCACGATCGCCCACGCCCCCTCGCCCAGCACGAATCCGTCGCGCGTCGCGTCGAACGGCCGCGCCATCGTCGCCGGGTCCTCCCCCGTCGCCCCCGGATCGCGCGTCGAGATCACCCCGAGCAATTCCATGCCCAGCACCGTCTCCCAGCGCAGGTGCGCATCCGCCCCGACCACCACCACGCACTCCGGAGAGCCCGCCCGGTCCGAGCGGATCAGTCCGAGCGCGGTCCCGATCGCGTCCGAGGCCGAAGCGCACCCGTCGGAGATGCACATCGAGGGCCCTCGCGCCCCGATGCGGATCGACAACTCGCCCGCGAGATTCCCGTGCGTCGCGTTGGTGATCGTCCACAGCGAGGGGTTCCTGCCCCGCCGATCCGGACCGCCCGTGTACGCCGCCATCGCCTGATCGAGCGTGAAGTCGATGCCCCCGGCCCCGGTCCCGAGGATCAGCCCGACCCGACGGGCCGCCTCAAGCTCTGCCTCCGAATCACCCGTCGGTATATCCAGTCTGGCGTGGGCAATCGCCTCCTCAGCCGCCATCAGCCCCATCGGGATGCAGCGGGGCAGGCGCTTCTGGTCCGCGACCGACAGCACCGCTCCGGCGTCGAAGTCCGGGCACGACGCCACGACCCGTGATTTGATCCGCGCCGTATCGAACTCGATCGGGCGCACGCCGCTCCGTCCGGCACGCAGCCCGGCAACGAACGCCGGTGCGCTGAGCCCCAGAGGCGACACGGCACCGAGGCCGGTGATGATGGCGGAGCGATCGTCGATGGCGGAGTGTTGCCTGTTTGGGGCACTCCCGGCAAGGCCGACGCACCGGTTTGCGGGAAATCGTGAGGTTCCCGAGGGCAGCCACGCCCCTGCCACATCGGCAGCACCAGCGCCGACTGGCAGGGACGTCGGGCCCCCTCGCGACCCCCCGTCCACCTTTCGTGGCACGGCTTTCGCAACGGATACCGCAGCACCGGGCGTTGTCGCCCGCTCGGGGCTGGGTCCGGTAAGCACGGGCCTATAATCCGGCGGCAATCTCGTCAGAGATCCGCACCTCGGCTGGGTCTGACCATCGGAAAGTGCCGATGAGCCCGGATGGTGCGGGTCCCTGATCTCCGCCGCTGCCTGAGCGTTCGCCGGATTTTCCCCGTCGAACCAGCACAAAGGACGAGTTATGTTCGAACGATTTACAGACAGAGCCCGCAAGGTCATGGCCCTCGCCAACCAAGAGGCCCAGCGGTTCAACCACGAATACATCGGGACCGAGCACATCCTGCTCGGCCTCGTCAAGGAAGGTTCCGGCGTCGGAGCCAACGTGCTCAAGAACCTCGGTGTCGACCTGCGCAAGGTCCGCCTCGAGGTCGAGAAGCTCGTCCACTCCGGCCCGGACATGGTCACGATGGGCAAACTGCCCCAGACTCCGCGCGCCAAAAAGGTCATCGAGTACGCGATCGAGGAAGCCCGCAACCTCAACCACAACTACGTCGGCACCGAGCACCTGCTGCTCGGCCTGCTCCGTGAGCACGACGGCGTCGCCGCCCAGGTCCTCATGAACCTCGGCCTCAAGCTCGAGGAAGTCCGCGAAGAGGTCCTCAACCTCCTCGGTGCGGGCATGGACAAGGAAGAAGGCGAGATGTCCGGTGGCCCGGCCCAGGGCCAGGGCGGCCCCGGCGGCCAGCGCCAGGGCAAGGGCAACTCCAAGACCCCGGCCCTCGACTCCTTCGGTCGCGACCTCACCGCCCTCGCCAAGGAAGGCGGGCTCGACCCCGTCATCGGGCGCGAGCGCGAGATCGAACGCGTCATCCAGGTCCTCTGCCGTCGCACCAAGAACAACCCCGTCCTGCTCGGTGAAGCCGGCGTCGGCAAGACCGCCATCGTCGAAGGCCTCGCCCAGGCGATCATCAACCAGGAAGTCCCCGACCTCCTGCACGATCGTCGCCTCGTCGTGCTCGACCTCGCCATGATGGTCGCCGGCACGAAGTATCGCGGCCAGTTCGAGGAGCGCATCAAGGCGGTCATGAACGAAGTCCGTCGCGCCCAGAACCTCATCCTCTTCATCGACGAACTCCACACCCTTGTCGGCGCCGGCGGCGCCGAGGGTGCGATCGACGCGTCCAACGTGCTCAAGCCCGCCCTCGCCCGCGGCGAGATCCAGTGCATCGGCGCCACCACCTTCGACGAGTACCGCAAGTACATCGAGAAGGACCCGGCTCTCGCACGGCGCTTCCAGTCCATCTCCGTCGATCCGCCCAACGCCGAGCAGACCGTCGAGATCATCAAGGGCCTGCGCGATAAGTACGAAGAGCACCACCGCGTGCAGATCACCGACGACGCCATCGAGGCCGCCGTCGAACTGTCCGGTCGCTACATCACTGGTCGCGTCCAGCCCGACAAGTCCATCGACGTCATCGATGAAGCCGGCGCGCGAGTACGCCTGAAGACCATGACCAAGCCGCCGAACCTGGCGGACCTGGAAGCGGACATCGAGCGCCTCTCCATCGAGAAGGACGAGGCCGTCAAGGGCGCCGACTATGAGAAAGCCGCCGAACTCCGCGATCAGGCCGAGAAGCTCCGCAAGAAGAAGGAAGACATCCAGAAGGAGTGGCGCGAGAAGGCCAAGGAAACCGGCGGCATCGTCGACGGCGAAGTCATCGCCGAGGTCGTCTCCAAGATGACCGGCGTGCCGCTCACCCGTCTCGAGAAGGAAGAGGCCGAGCGTCTGCTCAAGCTCGAGGAAGAGTTGCACAAGCGCGTCGTCAGCCAGGACGAAGCCATCAAGGGCATCTCCAAGGCCATCCGTCGAGCACGCGCCGGGCTCAAGGACCCGAAGCGCCCGATGGGCAGCTTCATCTTCGTCGGCCCGTCGGGTGTCGGGAAGACCCTGCTCTCCAAGGCCCTCGCCGAGTTCATGTTCGGCGACGAGGAGTCCATGATCCATCTGGACATGTCCGACTACATGGAGAAGCACAACGTCTCCCGCCTCGTCGGCGCACCTCCCGGATACGTCGGCTACGAAGAGGGCGGCCAGCTCACCGAGCGCGTCCGCCGTCGCCCGTACTCCGTCGTGCTCTTCGACGAGATCGAGAAGGCCCACCCCGATGTCTTCAACATGCTCCTCCAGATCATGGAAGAGGGTCGCCTCGTCGACTCGTTCGGACGCAACGTCGATTTCCGCAACACCGTGCTGATCATGACCTCGAACATCGGGGCCGACCTGATCAAGGGTGGCGCGGGCTTCGGCTTCGCCAAGCGCGACGAGCAGCAGGACTTCGAGAACATCAAGAGCGTGCTGAACAAGGAAATCGAGCGGTACTTCCGCCCCGAGTTCATCAACCGCCTTGACGACATCATCGTCTTCCGCCCGCTCACCAAGGACGACCTGATCGTCATCGTGGATTACGAGACCCAGAAACTCGTGACCCGCATGAAGGAACAGGGCTGGCACATGGAGCTCGATCAGGCCGCAAAGGACTTCCTGATCGACAAGGGCTTCAACCCCGACTACGGCGCCCGCCCGCTCCGGCGCGCGATCAGCCAGTACGTCGAGGACCCGCTCTCCGAAGCGCTGCTCTCCGGCGAATTCGAAGGCAAGAACCGCATCATCATGACCCGCAAGGACGATGAGGAAAGACTGACCTTCGAACTCAAGTACGACAAGTCGCTCGAGAAGAAGAAGGAATCGAAGTCCAAGAAGGACGACGACTCCAAGCCCGCCGAGGCCGCCGAAGCCGGCGCCGAGTCAACCTGATCGCCGGACCCATTCCCTCGTTCACCAAGCCCGCCTTCTACGGCGGGCTTTTTCATTACCCGATACCGCTCCGTCCGTACACTCGCAGGGCCATATTCCACGTGTCCGGAGACCACGCATGCCATCGCTTCCCATCGCCATGTCCCTCAGCGCCGTCCTCATGTCCGGCTCCGGAAACCCCGACACCGTCGCCTTCAACGGCCCCGGTGGACCGATCCCCGACAACGACGAGATCGGCATGATCACGCCCGTCGTCATCGAGCAGTCGTTTCCCATCGAGTCCATCGCGATCCGCATCAATGGCCTGCAGCACAACTACTCGTCCGACCTCACCATCGAACTCCGGCACGTCGGCGTTTCGGATCCCGTCATTCTGCTCACCAACCTGCGCTTCGGCGAAGACGCCGATTTCGACGGCGACTACACCTTCGCCGACTCCGGCGACAACCTCTGGACCGTGGCCCAGGATTACTCGGGAACGCAAGACCTCCCGCCCGGGTCGTATCAGGCATCTGGAGAAGGCGGGGACTTCGTCAGCCTCGATAGCGCCTACCTCGGCGAAGACGCCCAGGGCAGTTGGATCCTGCGGATCTCCGACAACGACTGGCTCGTCGAGGGCGCCTTCGAATCGTGGGACCTCATCCTCGGCGGCGTCCCCGCTTGTCCCGGCGACATCGCCGGCGACGCGAACCGCGATGGTGTCGTCGATCTCGCCGATCTGAATCTGGTGCTCGCAAACTTCGGTGCCGACTGCGCCGATTGATCGCGCAGCGTCTCCGCATCCATACGCGGAAACCCCAAAGTTCCGATGTCTCGGCGCAGAGCTGTGAAGTTAGGCAAACTTCGCGTGAAGACGGGTTGTCGGGAATGTGAGGAGATCGCCAGAAAATCGTTGCGTCTCCTCGGTATCCCTGTAGGATCGAAGGGATCTTCGTGTGCGTTTCTGTTGAACGCATCCGTCGTTCTGTTCTGCAGGCGTGTTTCAGGTCACTGTGCTGATTTTCGCGTCTGCGTCATCTGTTGAGTTCTTGGGCACGAGGTGTGCCCACGTTTCTGTGCAAAAGGAGAGAGATATGAAGGCTTTGATCACTGCTGGTGCGGTCCTCGCGATCGCTGGTGCCGCTTCGGCGACCGATTTCACCCTGCCCGATTCCGTCCTCGCTGGTGGCGAGTCCGTTTCCGTCGGCATCACCCTCGATGTCGAGGCGACCGGCTTCAGCATCGGTTTCGACTACGACGAGACCGTCGCCGACGCTTCGTGGGCTTCGGACGTCCAGTTCATCATCTCAGACGCCAACGGCGCTGTGTACACCGTGGGTGGCTTCAGCAACTCTGGCGACGCCGATGCCCTGTGGAGCTTCGACGGCTCGGGTTCCGACGGTCCCGGCTTCTACAGCGACATGTTCGCCGTCGCCATCCCTGCTGGTGATTACACGCTGACGTTCGTGAACGATTGGTCAACCGATCCGAACCCGAACATCTACAACAACATCGCCGGCTCGTTCGACAAGATCCCGACCCCGGGTGCCGCTGGCCTGCTCGGCCTCGCCGGCCTCGCCGCGGTCCGTCGCCGTCGCTAATCGCGTCGCGATACACGACTGATAAAAAGCCCGGTCGAAAGGCCGGGTTTTTTCATCGACGCGATGTCTCCAGCCGGTGACTATCGGGTTCTGAGTGCAGGAGCCCCGTTGGCCGCGGTTCCTGAAATCAGCGATGATTTCTCGAAATTGCCCGTTGCTTTGCATCGGCTTCCGAGTAGGCTATAGGGACGGTGATATGCCGTTCATCTGTGCATCGCGGGGGCGTTCTGTATTCGTAAGCAGCGCCCTCCCGACCAATCGATTCCGGGCTTTGGATAGCCCGATCATTTCCGCAAGAAGGAGAGAGAAAATGAAGACTCTGTTGACCGCTGGAGCGGTGCTCGCCATCGCCGGTGCCGCCTCGGCCACCGAACTGCAGAAGCTGGTGATCATCGACCTGACCGTTCCCAACCAGGTCACCGTCACCGCGACCGATGGTGTGTCGTTCTCGGACGCTTCCGGCTCCGATACGACCGGCATCTACCTTGAGAACTTCTACGGAGCCGCCGGTGGCTCCCTGGGCGCGTCGCTCGTGTCCGGTGATTTCACCAACTTCGAGAACCCGTCCGACAACTCCCCGTCGCTGTTCCGCGGCGGTGCGGGTGCCGATCCGGGTCTCAACATCTGGAGCTTCTCGTCCGACTCCACGGTGACCTTCACCGCCGGCGGCCAGGCCTTCACCGGCTCGGCCACCTGGACCCTCGATGCGGACGATTACGCTGACATGATCGCCGGTGGCGAGCGCGGTGGCGACCTCTACTTCCCCGCCGACACCGTTGATGACCTGCCCGGCGCGGTCCTCCTCGGCACCTGGAACGTGATCATCCCGACCCCCGGCACCGCTGGCCTCCTCGGCCTCGCCGGTCTCGCCGCGGTCCGTCGTCGTCGCTAATCAGCACCCGCTGATACGCACGATCACATGATCGAACCAGCAGCCCGGTCCCCGGATCGGGCTGCTGTCTTTTTGCAGTGGTGCTGAAGCGAGTCAGGCCGATGCGGCCCTCGTCGGCTCACATCGGCAGGCCGTCGTCGTTCGCGTCGTCCCAGTCCGGTTCGTTGCCGCCGCCGTCGCGATGGTCTTCCACGGGCCCGGTCCGCGATCCCGGCGCGAATCCGCCCGGTCGCGGCTCCACGTACGCGCCCGCGCCCGGCTCTTCCTGACGCGGAGCGGGCATGTACCCGCCGCCGGAACCCGGTGACGCGTAGTTGCGGAAGCGCGTGACCCGCGCGTCCCAGCTCATCTTCACGGTGCCCGTCGGCCCGTTGCGCTGTTTGGCGATGATCAGCTCCGCCAGCCCGATCTTGTCCGGGTTCTCCTCGGCCCAGCTCGGGTCCTGCAGGTGGTAGTACTCCTCGCGATGGAGCAGCGCGATCACGTCGGCGTCCTGCTCGATCGAGCCCGACTCACGCAGGTCGGCCATGCGGGGCCGGTGCCCCTCGCGTTGCTCCGCGCCGCGGTTCAACTGCGCAAGGCAGATGATCGGCAGCTTGAGTTCGCGAGCCAGCGCCTTGATCTGGCGGCTGATCGTCGAGACTTCCTGCTGACGCCCCTCGCGCGCTGCGGACGGCGCGCTCATGAGCTGCAGGTAGTCGATGACCAGGCACTTCACGCCGTACTGCTTCACCATCCGGCGCGCCTTCGCGCGCAGGTTCATCACGGTCAGCCCCGGCGTGTCGTCGATGTAGATCGGGGCTTTCTCCAGCAGCCCGCACGAGTGCATCAGGTCCGCGAAGTCGTCCTTCGAGAGCCGGTTCGTACGCATCCGGTGCGAGTCCACGCCCGAGTGCGCGCTCAGAAGACGCTGCACCACCGACGCCTGCGACATTTCCAGACTGAAGAACCCCACCGGCGTCGTGCCGTCGCCCTTGCCCTCGTAGCGACCGCCCCCGAAGGCGATCTGCTCGGTCAGGTTCAGCGCGAACGCCGTCTTACCCATCGAGGGCCGGGCCGCGACGATGATCATCTCGCCGGGCTGCAGGCCGCTGGTCATCTCGTCGAGCTCGTAGAAGCCGGACGCCACACCCGTGACGCTCCGCCCGTCCTGGCGGTCCAGCGACTCCATCACCTCCACGAGCAGGTTCTTCATCGACAACTGGCCGCCGCTCTCGGCCTGCTCGGCGATCTCGAAGATCGACTGCTCGGCCTTGTCGAGCACGGTTCGGGCCCCGTCGTCGCCGAACTCGCCGGCGTGGTACGCGCTGTAGACGATCTCGCCCGAGGCGTCGATCAGCCGGCGCAGCTGCCACTTCTCGCGCACGATCTCCGCGTAGTAGGGCGCGCTCGCGGCGCTCGGCACGGACTGGGCCAGGTTCAGCAGGTAGTCGGTCCCGCCGACATCCTCGAACACGTCCCGGTCCTTCAGCGCCTCCGAGAGCTGCACGAGGTCGCCGGACTGCTTGCGATCGTACAGGCGCACCAGCGCGTCGAAGATGGCGGCGTGGGCTTCGCTGTAGAACGCGTCGGCCAGCGGCACGATCTCGATCACATCCCCGATCACCGAGTGATCCAGAATCATCGAGCCCAGAAGCGACATCTCCGCCTCGAGCGAGTGGGGCGGCAGCCGATCGAACAGCTTCTGGAGATTCCGCTCTTCGGCCTGGAATCGCTTGCGATCCCGCCGTGGTGCCGTCGTGCTGGTGCCGTTCCGCTCGTCCAAAGGACCCTCCGTGGCTGGTGTGGGGACAACCGATCGAGGTTGTACCTCTCTCCGGGCTCCGCCCGGTTCAGATGACAGCATATCCGCAACGACCTCGCAGGCCGGACCCAAAAAACCGCTGCGTTTGCCCTATCGTCTGCTATGAGCATCGACACCGCCCAGCAGGACCTGCCCGAGGCCTTCCGCATGGAGGACCGCCTCCCCGACAACCTCCCTCCGGACCCGTTCCCCACCTTCGCCCGGTGGTTCAACGCCGCCCACGAGCAGAAGATCCAGCCGAACCCCAACGCGATGACCGTCGCCACCATCGATCCCGATGGCTTCCCCTCGGCCCGTATCGTGCTCTGTAAATACTTGGTCGAAGACCCCGGCTACGTCGTCTTCTTCACCAACCGCAACTCACGGAAGGGCAGCGCGCTCGATACGCACCCCCGCGCCGCCGTGGTCTTCCACTGGGACCGCTTCGACAAGCAGGTCCGCATCGAGGGGCCGGTCGTCGAGTCGCCCGAGAGCGAGTCCAACCGCTACTTCGCCACGCGCAGCGCCGGCAAGCGCATCGGCGCGTGGTCGTCGGATCAGTCCAAACCGATCGCCTCGCGTGAGGCGCTGCTCAAGCAGGTCAAAGACGCCCAGACCCGCTTCGGCGTGGACCCCGATGCGGAGACCGAGCCGGATCCGGAAACGGTCCCACGCCCGCCACACTGGGGCGGCTATCGCGTTTGGGCCGAGCGTATGGAACTGTGGGTCGGCAACCGCAGCCGCATCCACGATCGCGCGCTCTGGACTCGTGAACTCGAACCGGCAGCCGGACCGGAAGGCGAAGACTCGTTCAAGCCGGGAGCGTGGAGCGCGACCCGTCTTCAGCCCTGATCGCCGACTTCGTCCGCCTCGCCGAACTTCTCCAGGACCCAGCGCGCCACGCCGATATCGCCGACGCTGACCCCGCCGGTCCAGACGCGGCTGCCGTCGTTCGCCAGCCCTCGCTTCACGCCGCCGAGCGTGACAGTCCGGTCCGCGCGAACGGTCGCCGAGTCGCGACCCGCTCCACCCTTCACCGGCTCGCCCGTGTCGGCGTTCAGACCGCTGGGCACATCGACCGCGAGCACCCGGCAGCCCCGCGCGTGCTGCGTCTCGGTCCATCGAACCGCCTCCTCGAACCGCCCTTCCAGGGGACGGTCGAGCCCGCTCCCGAACATCGCGTCGACGACCAGCGAACCTTCGTCCAACAGATCAGGCAGATCCTCCTCGATCCGCACCCGACCGTCTGATCGATCGCGCAGCGAGTCCAGCACACGCAGATTGGTCCCCGCGTCGCCCGATGATTTCCCAGGCGCGAGCAGCACGCTGCGGATCGACCGTGCCGAGTTCTCCGTGTGCAGCAGGCGGGCCAGCGCGAGCCCGTCGCCCCCGTTGTTCCCCGGACCGACCAGGACGCACACCGGAGCGTCTTCCGGCGACAGTTCTCGACACGCCTCTCGCAGCGCCAGCGCCGCATGCTCCATCAGGATCAGGCCCGGCAATCCGAGTTCCTCGATCGCAAAGGCGTCCACCCGGCGCATCTGTCCCACCGAGAACACCAGGCCCTTCGCGGGCGAGCGTTCGTCGAAACGGATCGTGCTGTGGTGCATGGCCATCTCCTCGCTCGTACCCTACGCAGTCCGATGCCCCTCTGGCTGACCATCCTGAGCCTGCCGCTGCTGCTCGGCGCGATCGCGACGCTGGTGTTCTACGGCGTGGTCGCGTTCCGCGTGCTCCGCTCGATGCGGATGCTCCCCACAGCCCGCGACGGCCTCGCGCTCGCCGAACTGGTCAGCAACTGGCCGGAACTGACCGTCATCATCCCGGCCCACAACGAGTGCGATGTGATCGCTCGGGCCGCCCGCTCGCTGCTCGGCAGCAACTACCCCGATCTCGGCATCGTCTTCGTGCTCGACCGCTGCACCGACGACACCGAGGCGGTCCTGCGCGAGGCGATCCGCCTGCCCGACGGCTCGCCCGACCCACGCGTTGAGATCATCGTGAACGACCACTGCCCCGAGGGCTGGGCGGGCAAGGTCCATGCCATGCACCGGGGCTATCGCGAGTCGAAGCGTCTCGACACCCGGCGATCTCCCGACGAGGCGAGCTGGACCCCCAAGCCCGACGAGGACGTCCACGAGCTCTCGCGCGGCCTCGTGCTCTTCGCCGACGCCGACACCGAGTTCGACCCCGCCTGCCTCCGCGCGACGGTCGCACTGCTCATCGAGCGCGATGTTGACCTGCTCAGCCTGCTGTCGACGCTGACGACCGACGAGTGGTACGAGCGGTACATCCAGCCCGTCGCGTCCTTCGAGCTCGTCCGCCAGTTTCCGCTCGATCAGGTCAACGACCCGGCCAAGCCGCGTCTGTTCGCCAACGGCCAGTTCATGCTCTTCCGGCGCGCGACCTTCGATTCCATCGGCGGTCACGCGGGCGTGCAGAACGCACTGCTCGAAGACATCCAGTTCTCCAAGATCTTCGCCCAGAAGGACCGAGGCCTCCGCCTGAACTGCCTGCTCGCCGACGGCATGCTCCACTGCGAGATGTACCGCACCTACGAAGCGTTCCAGCGCGGCTGGAAGCGCATCTTCACCGAAGCAGCGAGCCGCAAGCCCACGAAGCTGTCCGCCTCGGCACGCCGGCTGCTCGTCACGGGCGTCGTCCTCCCCGTGCTGAGCGAGATCGCCTTCTGGGTCGCGCTCGCCGAATTGCTGCTGTTCGGGCCCAGCCCGACGGTGGTTACGCTCGTCGTCGCGTCTGCGCTCGGTGCGTTCGCGTTCGTGATCGCGATGGGGCTCGTCTACCGCCAGCAGCCCCAGCCGATCTGGCGGATACTGCTCGTGCCCTGGGGCGCGTGGGTCGTCGCCGGGCTGCTCCGGCGCGCCGCCCGCGACCTGACACGCGGCACGCAGACGCAGTGGGGCGGACGCTCATACTCCAGACAGGTGCAGTCATGACCGACAACCGCAACTGGCGCGGCAACACCTCGATCATCGTCTACGGCCGACGCGCCGTCATGGAAGCCATCGAGGAGCCCGGCGTCGGCGTGGAGTTCGTGCGCGTGGCCCGCCAGGCCCCCGGC